>CAZOMD010000046.1:4052-16548 GCA_964580895.1 uncultured Planctomycetia bacterium
CGAGGATTGGAACGACATGCCTATTTTCTTGCGGACATCATTGAGTTCGGAGCCGTAAAGACCGGTTATATCCTTCCCCAAAAGATATACCCTGCCGGAGGTAGGTTTTAAATTGCCGATCATGTGCCTGAGAAGCGTGCTCTTTCCGCAACCCGAGCCTCCGACAATAACAAGCGTTTCCCCTCGATATACCTTGAGGCTCACACCGTTCAGGATGACCCTGTCCCCGAACTTGCGTACCAAGTCCTTAACTTCTATAACAACGTCTCTTTCTTCCATGGATATTTTCCACTAAATGTTTGAGAAATAAAAAAAGCCGGTCAAGATACAGTCAAAAAGCACTATTAGGATAAAGCTTACCACCACGCTCGTCGTCGTGGATTTCCCCACGCCTTCGGCCCCTCCTTTTGTTCCCAGGCCGATATAGCAGGAGATCATTGAAATTATGCCGGCGAACGAAAGGCTTTTAAAAAGCCCGGTCCACACATCCTTCCATGTCATAAGATCAAACGAAAAGGTCAGATACCGGTATGGGTTTATCTGCAGGTTAAAGACCCCTACGATAAGACCGCCAAGGATACCTATGAAATCGCTTATCATAGTGAGGCACGGGAGCATCACCACGAGAGCTAAAAAACGCGGGACGACTAAAAACCTGACCGGATCGAGAGCCAATGTTTCCAACGCCTCTATCTGTTCTGAAACCTTCATCGTTCCGAGTTCCGCCGCGATAGCCGAACCGACCCTCCCTGCGACTATGAGCGCCGTAAATACCGGCCCGAGCTCTCTGGCCATGCTAATACTTACCATCGGCGCCACGTATATGACAGCCCCGAGCTGTTTAAGCTGGTACGCGCTTTGCATGGCTATGACTATGCCGGTAAAAAGCGATATAAAGAAAACTATTACCAGCGACTGAACTCCCGCGAAGACCATTTGCTGGAAAATACTTTTGCGGCTTGCCGCTTTGGCTTTGAAAGGACCTATTAATATCCACCAGAAGGTGTTAAAAAAAAGCGCGAGGACACCTATTGTTTCCTTCCAGAGATTTATCGCTATACTGCCTATGACCGCTATGGGATTCTTCATGTTCATTACCTATTTCGACTCTTTACGGCAAAACCGGATTTTTGTGTTTTTATCCGTATCCCCATTGCCCGGGCGGCTATCGCTTGAGCCCTTCCACCGCGGCAGGCTCATCCGCCGCTACCCGGAATAATTTATCGAGCTTGGTGATCTCAAAAAGACCTTTGACTTTCGCGGAAAGGTTTATTAACGCGAGACCGCCCCCGAACGCGCGTATTTTCTTCAGCACTTCGACAAGCGTGGCAAGACCGGAACTGTCGACATATCCGACGTCCTTAAGATCGATAAGTACTTTGTTCTTTTTATTGTTTATTATTTTATCAAAAGACCTTTTAAGCTCCGGCGAAGTGTTAATATCGATATCCCCGGACATCCTAAAGATCGTAATGTTGTCTTTCTCTTCCATTTTAAACTGCATGGCTCCTCCGTTCATCGATGTTTTTTGCCGAAATATTTTTTCATTACGACCTTACGGCCGCCATTCTCGTAAGCTACCTCATCCATCAGGTGTTTTATCAAATACACTCCGCGGCCGCTTTCCTTTAGAAGGTTCTCATCGAGTGTAGGATCAGGAAGCTTATTCGGGTCAAAACCCTTACCTTCATCTTCTACGGATATGACCACGGAATCGGCTGACACCTGGGTATCTACCACGACTTTCTTGCCCGGTTCGGATTTGTTCCCATGTACCATGGCGTTACGTAACGCTTCTTCAAAACCCACATGTACGTCAAAGATGATCTCTTCGTCCACACCTTTGGCCCTTAAGGCGTTAATGAGTTCTTTACTTGATTCTTTTAAGAGATGGCTGTCGTTTTCAATTATTATTCTCATAACAAAAATACCCTATTCCCGGAACGCTCCTATCTTACGGTATTTTTCATATCTTTTTTCCACCAATGTCTTTTTCGGTAATTCGGAAAGTTCCTTGATATCGGAGATCAACCTTTTTTTGATCTCTTCGGCTGTTTTTTTAGCGTCACGGTGCGCTCCCCCCAAAGGCTCTTGTATTATACCATCAATAACACCAAGTTCAAGAAGTTCGGGAGCGGTAAGCTTGAGGGATTCGGCGGCAGTGGGCGACTTTGAACGTTCACGCCAAAGTATGGCCGCGCATCCTTCGGGAGAAATTACCGAATAGTAAGCGTTCTCGAGCACATATATCCTGTCGCCTATGCCTATCCCAAGCGCTCCGCCCGAACCGCCTTCCCCTATGACGACGACTATTATGGGCACCTCTAATCCGGACATTTCCCTGATGTTATAGGCTATAGCTTCGGCCTGACCCCTTTCCTCCGCCCCTACCCCCGGATAAGCTCCGGGCGTATCTATAAAGGTAACAATGGGTAAATTGAACTTCTCCGCGAGCTTCATCACACGCATAGCCTTGCGATACCCTTCAGGATGCGCGCACCCGAAATTCCTCTCGAGGTTCTCCTTCATATCACGGCCCTTTTGATGGCCGCACACCATCATCTTGATATCACCTATACGCGCAAGCCCGGTTATAAGCGCCCTGTCATCCGAAAAATGCCTGTCGCCGTGGATCTCGGTAAAATCATCCATGACTAAACGAAAATAATCGAGCGTGTACGGCCTCTCCGGATGCCTGGAAAGCTGCACTTTTTGCCACGGGGTAAGCTTTTCAAAGACACTTTTTTTGAGTTTTTCCAGCCTATCGCAAAGTTTCGCTATCTCATCGGAAAGATCTATCTTCTCGTTGGTAGTGAACTTTTTGAGCTCCTCTATCTTTTTCTCAAGCTCTATTATGGGTTTTTCAAACTCAAGGATAATGGCCATACCTGTCCTTTTTACGCTTTTGTCTCGACGGGAGGCGTCGCCGCGCTGTCGATTATCTCGACTTCAGTCCCGCTTGGGACTATGTTATAAAGTTCTACCACTTCGGCGTTATACATCCTCACGCAACCATGGGTTATCTGCATGCCTATCGTGCTTTCGTCCGAAGTGCCGTGTATCCCGTATCCTTTAAGGGAAAGCCCCATCCATCTTTCTCCAAGCTCGTATTCCTTGCTGTCCGCCGGAACTACCGCCCCGACTTTATACCATACGGGTTTGACCATCTTTTCTTCTATCTTGAATACACCGACGGGGGTGCTGTTATCCTTACCGGTGGAAACATTATACGTTTTTAATATCTCCCCGTCTTTTTTCAGATAAAGTTTGTTAAGAGCCTTGTCAACAAGGATAGAAAACTTGGAAACCACTATCTTTAGTTTCTGCCCCGGCCTTATAAGATCGGTTTTAAGCCCGTTAACGCTTTTGATAAAATCAACGGGTACGTTGAACCTTTTGGATATGGCGAAAAGGGTATCCCCGGATTGTATGGTATATTCAACGCTATCCGCGGTTACTTTAGAAGAAAGCATCTCCTTAAGGTTCAGGTCCTCCATATCGCGCTGTACCGTGTCCGCTTCGCCCGAAGAAGGGAAGTCCTTAAGAAGTCTCCCATAATAATACGCGGCCTTATCATATTCCCCGGAACTTTTATATAACTCGGCAAGTTTTCCCAACGCGCGTTCTGCGTACTGGGATTCAGGATACGTATTTATCACCACGAAAAAAGCGCTGGTAGCCTTATCTTTCTCCCCGTTCAGGAGAGATTCTTCGCCCTGCTTGTAAATAAGACCAGCCTTGTTCAACATCCGGGCGCTTATTCCTTTTTCACTCGATGCCCTTAGAACAACGAAAGACACGAGAACCACAATGACCGCAATGACCGCCATTACCGCAAGAAACATTCTACTTTTCGTCATAATCCCTTCCCTCCTCCTAGCCAATATAATGCGAATGAAACCACTAATCCGACCACTATGCCCGCGATAACCTGTATTGGGGTGTGACCCACTAACTCTTTAAGCCTGTCTTCCTGTATCCTTTTCCCCCAATAGATATCGTCCATTATCTTATTGAGTATCTCCGCCTGCTGACCGGTCGCCCTTCTGACCCCCTGCGCGTCGAAAATAACGACGACGGTGAACATAAGTGTCACGGCGAATAAAGCCGTGCCGACACCTTCATAAAGCCCGACACTTGTCGCGAGAGCCGTTACCCCGGAAGCGTGTGAACTGGGCATCCCTCCAGTCCCTACGAACCATTTGAAATTGAACCTTCTCTCGGCCACTCCGCCGATAAGAACCTTGATAGTCTGGGCGGTAAACCATCCAAAAAACGTCGCGCATACCACCTTGTTGCCGAAAAACTGCATTAAAACACTTTTTTCGAGCATATCTTCTCCCTAATGGAATTGCGATCGTCCAAAATACGTCAAATACACTTATTCCGCCGCATAACTATTCCCATAATTATATTATGCGCTGTTTAAAAAAGCAAACTATAAAAAGTTCAGCGGATTTTCCTAAATAATAGTAAAATAATAAAAAGGTAAAAGCTGTGCTGCTATATGGATACGCGCTTTTAGTAAAAACCGACTCTATCTCTGGTGCCGTATCAAAGATAGCGCTTCTGATCTAGTCTTTTGGCTCGATCTAAAGATGCCTTTAACGGCGCTTGTCATGGTTATGATCCCGGGCTTATTAACGCCCCGCATGCTCATACATAGATGTTCGGCCTCGATGACCACAAAAACACCTTTTGGTTTAAGCCGTTTCATGATAACATCCGCTATTTCCGTAGTAAGCCGTTCCTGTACCTGTAATTTTCTCGAGAGGACATCCACGACCCTGGCGATCTTGCTTAAACCGGTTATCCTGTTTTTATCGGGGATATACGCGACATGCGCCCGCCCTATGAACGGGACCATGTGATGTTCACATACCGAATAGAGCGGGATATCTCTTAGAAGGATTATCTCATCGTGCTCCTTTTCAAAGAAAACCTTAAGTTCCCCTTCGGCGTCGGTCTTGATCCCGTTAAATATCTCCTCGTACATCTCCGCCACTCTTTTGGGAGTATTCCTGAGCCCTTCTCTTTCGGGATCCTCCCCGATCGCCTCAAGTATATCTCTGACCGCTTTCATTATCTTCTTTTTGTTCATGTTTATTCCCCGTTTCGTGATCTTTTTAACTTTTGCCTTTTAACTTTTTATAGAGGGCGAACACAGGGGTTCGCCCCTACACGTCCCACGGGACTTCCTAACTCTTTGAATCTCGGAATCTTCTTATTTCTGTCTTCCGACTTCTGGTTTCTGACTTCTTTGTCTCTTCATTTCCCTATGCAGAATTGCGAGAATATCCTGTCCAGGATATCGTCCTCGACAGATTCTCCTATTATAAGCCCAAGCTCATGTATGGCGCTATTAAGATCGCTTGCGAGAAGTTCGGCATTATAGCTATTAAGAACAGTTTGACAAGCCCTATCCAGACAATTCTCGGCGTTCTTAAGAAGTTGTTTATGCCTTAAACTGGTGACTACATACCCTCCCGGAACTTCACGACTGCCTTTGAACATTTTTCCCGAAACCGCGTCTTCGACCTTATCTAACCCTTCTCGCTTTAAGGCCGACACGCTGATTATCGGGTTCCCGTCAAATCTCCGGACGGCGGCGTTTATATCCAGTTTACGTTTTATGTCCGACTTATTTGCAACGATCACTAGAGATTTATGCTTGATAGCATCATAGATCTCTTCATCCTTGGACGAAAGCCCGCAACTATTGTCCAACATAAATATCACGATATCCGCGTCACGAAGCTTGGCCCGGGAACGTTTTATCCCCTCGATCTCCACCCTGTTCCTTGTTTCGATTATCCCGGCCGTATCCGATATTTTTATTTTCACTCCGGCTATCTCGATGGATTCCTCGATAACATCTCTTGTAGTCCCTGCTATCGGCGTAACAATGACCCTTTCGTGGCGCAAAAGAGCGTTCATAAGACTGGATTTCCCGACATTCGGCCTCCCGCAAATGACAACATCCAGACCTTCCCGGAGGATCATACCTTTATCAGCCGTCATCAGGATGTTCACGATCTTGTCTTTCACCTGACGGATCCCTTCCGATATCTCGGTTATCCGCGGGAACTCCACGTCTTCCTGTGAAAAATCTATCGTAAGTTCTATCTGCGCCAAAAGACCGATTATTCTGTCCTTAAGTCCCCGAATTTCACCGGAAAAAACACCGTTAAGCTGTTCGGCCGCTATCTTCCTGGAAATATCTGTCTGCGCTTTTATTATATCCAGCACGGCTTCCGCCTGCGCGAGATCTATCCTCCCGTTCAGAAAAGCCCTTTTCGTGAATTCCCCCGGCTCGGCTACGCGGACCCCTCCTGTTAGACATAACTCCATTACTTTTTTAAGCGGCATGGCCCCTCCATGACAATTTATCTCCACGACATCTTCCGCCGTGTAGGACCTGGGACCGCGCATAACGTTGACCAGCACCTCATCGGCTATCTCTCCGGAATCGGGGTCCTGTATCACTCCATGATGCACGGTATGGGAAAGAGCGGACAAAAAATCGCTTTTGCCCGTAGGGACAAATATCCTGTTCGTTATGCCCATCGCACGAGGACCGCTTAAGCGGACTATCCCTATCCCTCCTTCGCCCGGCGGGGTCGAGATCGCGGCTATCGTGTCGTTATTTGAGCTTATCATGTCAATTCAATGGTTAAATGTCACGTACACCAAGTTTCCGTTATTGTAGGGGTTCAATATTTTGAACCCCTACTCGTTCAAAAACACCACGACTTCTTACTCTCCCGCTGTGAAACAATCTATCCCTGCCTGCCGGCAGGCAGGCGCTACCCGCTAAACGCTATACGCTGTTAACCGACTATCATCCTCCGCGCTTCTCCGATAAGATAAAATGAGCCGGTTATCAATATCAAGTCCTTTTTAGAGGAATATTTGAAAGCTACCCCCAGCGCTTCTTTAATATCTTTCGTTTCACAAACATCCTTTTTCTTTACATATCCCTTAATAACGGCTGTGTCAGCGGAGCGTTCCGAGGAGAACCGCGTTAAGATCACCTTGTCCGCGGAAGATACGAGTTCATTACAAAAACCGGCTATATCCTTGTCCATACAAAGTCCGATGATAAGTACCAACCTGTCATATCTAAAAATACCATTAACCGAACGCATTAGTTCCCGCGCGCTATCGGCGTTCTGGGCACCATCGATCACGACATACGGCTCTTTACCGAGAACCTCCAATCTCCCCGGCAAAAAAGCTTTTTCTATCCCGCGTTTTAACTCATGGCCCCCGATAGCCCCCGGCCTAGCAAGCCCGTTCTCCAGAAGCTTTTCACATATGCCTATCGCCGTCGCGCAGTTAACCGCTTGGAAATACCCCGGCAAGATGGTCCTGCATTCTCTATAAACGTTGTTATCGGTCGTAACATTAAAAGACACGCCTTTATCATCTACATCATTAACGGCATATTTTATCTCACTCCCCACAACACTGATCGACGCTTTTTGACCCTTGCACCTGGCCCGTATTACCCTCATAACCGCCGGCCGCTGCGGAGCGCTTACTACATGCGAGCCGTGTTTGATTATAGCCGCTTTTTCAGAGGCTATCTCAGGAAGCGTATTCCCTAGAACATGCATATGGTCATAGCTTATCGGGCTCAGCCCGTATACTTCGGCGCGTGTAACATTCGTAGCATCGAGCCTCCCTCCGATCCCGGTTTCAAAGACGGCAAAGTCAACTTTTTCCATGCTGAAATATTTTATAGCGATAAGCGTGAACAGTTCAAAATATGTGAAATCTTCGCGCGGCGTTCTCCCGAGATAAGGCATCAACCCTTCCAGCACGGCGGCCATTTCCTTTTCCGTTATATTCTTCCCGTCGACACTTATGCGTTCGGTCTCAGAAGAAATATGCGGCGACAGATATAGGCCCGTCCGGTAGCCTGAACTCGCGAGTATCGACGCTGTGAACGCGCAAACGGAACCTTTCCCCTTGGTTCCGGCCACATGGGCAACACGGTACTGGCGCTCGGGATCCCCCATCTTCCCTAGCGCATCGCGAAGCTTCCCGAGGTCCCGTCTCCTTTTGAGCCCTTTAAAACCGGTCTTCTCAAAATTAACGAATGACCCCAGATATCGTAAAGCGTCAATAGGTGTACTCATGTTTTAGCGCATTAAAAGGTAAAAGTAAAAACGAAAAAGGCAAAACTACAAGTTAAAAGATAAAAGTTTAAATCCGAATATCTAAATCCGAAACTCCTGCCTACCTTCGGTAGGTAAACCGGCCGACAGGCGAAACAAATTCAAAATCCTGATATTCCAATGTTCTAAACTGCTGGTTATTTTGGTCATTCGTTTTTTTGGTTTTTTTTTTTTTTTTTCGAGATTCGTGCTTCGGATTCCGGATTTTATCATTGCACCTTGGTTATTCTTTGGTCCTTGTATCTTGCCTGCCAGTAGGTTTACTTGCCGAAGGCAGGGTTATTGTTTTTCCTTTTAACTTTTACTTTTTCCTTTTGACTTTTTACCTTCCTTCGTTCTACGGAACGAACCGGCAAACTGGGCAACCAGCGAACTGGTTAACTGACGAGTCCTCAATGTCTGAAATGTCTTATCCCGGTAAACACCATCGGAATGTCAAACCGGTCGCATTCAGCTATCACGGCTTTATCGCTTATCGATCCGCCCGGCTGTATGATCGCGGTTATCCCGGCTTTATGGGCCTCTGTGATGGAATCTGTCTTCGGAAAGAACGCATCGCTAGCGAGAACCGCACCATGAGAATTGGCTCCGGCTTTAAGAATGGAAATCCTTACCGAGTCGACCCGTGCCATCTGTCCCGCGCCTATCCCGACCGTTCTCGTCCCTCGGCAAATAACAATCGCGTTGGACTTTACCCATTTTACTATTTTCCACGCGAAAATAAGAGATCGCAGAGCTTCTTCGGAAGGTGATCTCTTAGTAACCACTTTTATGTCCTTGAGAGAAAGTCCCCCTCGGTCTATTTCCTGGACAAGCATCCCCCCCGGCACTTGTTTGAAATCCTTCTCCCCCGGCAAGATAAGTTCCGCAGGGGACACCTCAATGACCCTGAGGTTCTTCTTTGTCCCAAAAACTTTGACCGCATCATCGTCAAAGCCCGGCGCCACCACACATTCCAAAAAATCGGCTTCTTTAAGCATTATCTCCGCCACAGGACCTGTTATGGCCTTATTACATCCGATGATGCCGCCAAACGCGCTCATTCGGTCACACTCCAAAGCGGCAAGATATGCTTCCTCGACCGTCTTTGCCGTAGCGGCGCCGCATGGATTATTGTGTTTTACGATACATACCGCGGGTTCCTTAAATTCATTCGAAATATTTATCGCGGCCGAAAGATCAAGTATGTTATTGAACGAAAGCTTCTTCCCCTGCAACTGCCGCCGGGCGGCCAAAGCTCTGTTTTTATGTCCGCGATAACCGTAAAACGCCCCCGCCTGATGGGGATTTTCCCCATACCTCAGGTCCTCCATCTTCACCAGATCGATACCGATCCTATCCGGCAGAACGGTTTTATCCGCTAATGGAACATCTTTGCCGCTAAGATATTCCGCTATCAGTCCGTCATATCCCGAGGTTTTCGCGAAAACACTGGCAGCGAGAGATCGAAGCGTATCCTCCCCGATCTCGCCGTTATTTTTCTCCATCTCTTCCAGCACGGATCCATATTGTTCCGGGGAACTGACCGCCGCGACAAATCTGAAATTCTTAGCCGCGCTACGCAACATTGAAGGCCCTCCGATATCGATATTCTCGATGGCAGACTCGAACCGTACATCCTTTTGCGAGATAGTCTGTTCAAAAGGATAAAGATTGACGACTACCATATCGATGGCAGGGATGCCTTCCTTTTCGAGTTGGGCCATGTGTTCCGCGTTGTCCCTTAACCCCAGGAGCCCCCCATGGATCTTCGGATGCAATGTTTTCACCCGGCCGTCAAGCATTTCGGGAAAACCGGTATACGCCGAAACTTCCGTGACCGGTATCTCCAAGGACCTGATCATCTTCGCCGTCCCGCCGGTCGATATTATCGCGACACCCAGCCTATTCAACCCTTTCACGAAATCACCAAGCCCGGTCTTATCCGAAACACTTATTAAAGCCCTTTTTACTTTCAAGGTTATCGCCCCATTCCTTCTCCCTCCCGGCGGCACTGAACCCGCATCCTCGAAAACCCGGGGACACGCGTTTTGCCGCTTGAAGGATCACAAGTTAAGTAACTTGATCTTGTATTTGGTAACTTCAACCGCTCTTTTCAATCCATCTCTTTCAAGTATCTTGCCTTCCTTATCTTTTAAAAGGTACCCAAGCCTATCTTTCCAGGCGTTCATTTCTTCCCTGCTCATCTCTATGTTTTCTTTCTTATCCATAAGCTGTTTTACGTCCTTTATCTCGCGTTCGACATGCGCCAAAGCTTCCTTGGCTATGTTATATTTGACCTCTAGGTCAGCGAGATCTTTCTCCAGGACCATCTTTTCGGGATGTACCTGGCGCTTCAATCTGTCGATGGCGGCCGAATATGCCATTTGCAATTTTTTCTTCTCTTCCCTTAAGACCTGAATACGTCCCTCAATCTCAT
The DNA here is from genome assembly GCA_964580895.1 of uncultured Planctomycetia bacterium. Lineage (GTDB taxonomy): Bacteria > Omnitrophota > Gorgyraeia > Tantalellales > Tantalellaceae > CAZOMD01. The sequence goes on from CAZOMD010000046.1 coordinate 14,655, forward strand.
TTTTTTTCTGCAAAAAAACCTGTTTATCCAAGTTGATCCGTTCCCTGATCGAATTCATTTTCTCTATCATCCCCTGAAAAGAAGGGTCTTGTGCCACTACCATCTTCTCGATCTCCGCCCTGTTTTCAGCGCATCCTTGGACAAAAACGCTTATAAACATGACCAACGGGATCATCACGCCATACCAAATACGTAAAAACATAAACTGACCTTTTCGGTGAAATCTTATATAGTCCGCCTGCGGACTGTCATAAAGCGGATCAAGCGTTCCGCGGTTACTTTAGCACGACCCTTACAATGATCTGATACTTATTTTTTCACTTTTGACTTGAGCTTATCCTTGAGCTCGCTGAGTCCCGCGATCACAATGACGCCCCCTCCCAACAACAAGATCCCGGGGATGATCCCGCGCAGCATGAACATAAATTCATATCCCCAAACAAAAAGTAGTACAAGCCCTACTATCGCTATTACCGCCCCTGTCGCTACACTTAAATTCTTAGCCATCTCCCACCTCCTAAAAACGTTACGGTATCGTTCGTGCTATACCGGTTAATTTGTAACAGTTGGCCACTCTGTCCTTCATATCGGCATTGCGGCAGGATAACTTATCCTCGATTTTAAGATGGATTTCATGCCGCCGGACATACCAATAACACCTTATGGTTGACAATGTATTATTATACGTTGAAAAACCGAATTGCCAATGTTTTTTTTGGCTAAACCATTAAACTATTAAACTATTTAACCGGTTATGATATAATTACCCTACTATGCAAAGATCAGGGATAATAGCCATATCCGGCCAGCCGAACGTCGGTAAATCGACTCTTTTAAACGGTTTTCTTGGGGAAAAAGTAGCAATCACTACCCCGAAACCCGAAACGACGCGTGATGTCCTCCGAGGCATCCTGACCGATAAAGACGCTCAAATGATATTCATCGATACCCCCGGCATACATAAACCGCACGACCTTCTGGGAAAAGTCATGCTCTCCCGCGCGCAATCATCTTTAATGGAAGCCGATATAATACTCTTCGTTACGGAAAAACGTGCCATTTTCAATGCCGATGATGAAAACATCTTTCGCCGCCTTCCATCTCCCAAGGGCGATAAAACGGTCATCTTGATCATCAACAAAACCGATAAAGTAAAAGACAAATCATCTCTCCTCCCCTTAATGAAAAAAGCGACCGAAAGATACCCTTTCGACGAGATCGTGCCGATATCGGCGTTCTGCCAGAAAGACCTTGATAGACTTTTGGTAATAATCAAATCTTACCTTCCCGAGGGACCTTTTCTTTACCCGGAAGACCAACTTACGGACAAAGGTAATCGTTTCTTAATACAGGAAATAATACGTGAAAAAATAATACTCCAGACCTACGAGGAGATCCCTCATTCCGTAGCGGTGTCAATAGATGATATCCATTCGGATGAGGATGATACGGCCATAAAGGTGTTCGCCACCATATACGTCGAACGCATGTCGCAAAAAGCCATAATTATAGGAAAAAACGGCGACGTTATAAAAAAAATAGGACAACTCGCCCGCAAAGAACTCAAAAACCTCTTGGGCAAGGATGTACATCTGGACCTATGGGTAAAGGTCTATGAGAAATGGAAAAAAGACCCGAACGCCCTCGAAGAGATGGGGTACGTCGATTGATCGTTCTTATAAGAAGTTAGAAATTAGAAGCAAGAGGCAAGAAGCAAAGAAGGACTGAGTTAGTTCGCTGGTTAGCTGGTTCAGCCGTTCCGAGGGACGTAGTTGGCCGGATCATTCCGTAGGACGTTGGACGTCCGTGAGCTACGCTCACTCGGACGTGGGACGAAGAAACAGTCAAAAAGTCGAAAAGTCTAAAGGTCAGAAAGTCCCAGCCAGAGGCCGGT
>CAZOMD010000047.1:0-9394 GCA_964580895.1 uncultured Planctomycetia bacterium
CCTTCGCAGTTATTTTTAGCGAAGAAACGCTTTCCCTCATTATCTTGATAGGCACATCCGCGGCTTTCTTATATTCTTTTTCCGCATCCCTCTTACCATCAAGGACTCGCATGAGCCTCTCGAACGCCAAGCAGTCATCGTCAACGTACAAGAACAGCTTTTTAAGACTTTTTTCAAGCGATCTCACGGCCTCTGTCAGGGCTACCGTATCCCCGCCCTTAGCGCTGGAAAGACTGTATCTCGCTGCCATAAGGCTTAACCCGGCGCCGAGCGCCGCGGCAACAGCTGCGGCACTGCCCCCTCCCGGCGTCATCTTCTTCCTCGCGAGATCTTTCAAATATGCCTCGACGGTACTCTTCAGATATTTCACAGCCATTATCACACTATCCCTTTTATTACCCCGGTCTTCACATCGACGTCGACCCCGGTACCCCGCGGGACTTTCGGCAGGCCCGGCATCGCGTTCACCCCTTCGCAATAAACTACGATATATCCGGCGCCGGCGGCGACTTGCACGTCGTCGATCACGAGCTTAAACCCCCTGGGCCTACCCTTCTTATTCGGATTATTCGATAAAGAAAGATGTGATTTGGCCATGCATATAGGCATCTTGTCAAGCCCCGCCTTTTCGAGCATGGCGATATTAGCCATGGCTTGTTCGGAACATTTTATCTCACTCGCCCCATACATGGATTTAGAGACCCTTTCTATCTTGCCCGAAAGGCTCATATCAACGGGGTAAAGATACCTCATCTTTGATTTTTCCTTGGACACACGGATAACTTCCCGCGCGAGGTCCTTGCCGCCCTCACTGCCTGTTTTATAAAAATCTGTCACCGCGACACCCTGCACCTCAAGCGCCCGTGAACGGCGGATTATCACATCGATCTCTTTTTTAGAGTCGGTTTCGAACCTGTTTATGCATACCACGATCGGCACCGCGAACATTTTAACGTTCTCGACCTGCTTTTCCAGATTAGAACAGCCCCTGTCAACGGCCGAAACATTCTCCTTTTTCAACTCCGCCGGGACATGCGTCCCTTTTATGATAAAATCGCCGCTGTGCACCTTTAGCGCTCTCACCGAACAGTTAATGACCACCACATCCGGCCGCAAGTCCGTCTGACGGCATTTGATGTCGATGAATTTTTCAGCGCCGAGATCCGCCCCGAAACCGCTTTCGGTCACGGTAAAATCGGCGAGACGCATCGCTATCCGGTCGGCCATAACGGAACTCGAACCGTGGGACAGATTGGCGAAAGACCCCGTATGGACAAAACACGGCGTATGTTCCGTGGTCTGCAATAAATTCGGGTTAAGCGCGTTTTTCATGATAACTGTCATCGCCCCGGCCACTTTGAGATTTTCCGCGGTCACGGGCTTCCCATCGGAAGTAAAACCAGCCACTAATTTTCCAAGACGGGCCCTGAGATCCGCCAGGTTCCGGGAAAGAGACAATATCCCCATACATTCCGTGGCCGGCGTTATCTCCATACCGGCTTTTCTGCTTACCCCATGCAGCTTCCCGCCCCCTCCTATCGAAATATTCCTCAAAGTACGATCGTTTATATCTATGCACCGTTTTATGGTCACTTTTTCTTTGTCGACGCCGTGCGGGTTCCCCCAGTATAGACTGTTGTCCAGAAATGAAGCGCACAGGTTCTGCGCGTTCTCAACGGCCGCAAAATCGCCCGTAAGCCCGAGCGTTATGTCCTCGGCTGGAAGGACCTGCGTGAACCCTCCTCCGGTCCCGCCGCCTTTCAGCCCGAACGTGGGCCCAAGGGACGGCTGACGTATGCACGCGATAGCCTTTTTCCCGAGTTTGTTCAGCGCCATTGAAAGACCTATCGTGTTCACGGTCTTTCCCTCGCCGAGCTGTGTAGGCGTTATCGAGGTCACCAACACTAATTTTCCCGGTTTTTTGTTCTTAAGCGCGCTTTCCAGGATATCCGCGGAAACCTTAGCGATATATTTACCGGTCTTAATAAGATACTTGCCGGATATCCCCGCCTTTTTCGCCACCTCCTCGATATCTTTCAATTTTATTTCGGACGCAACTTTACGGTCATAACTGTAAGTCATAATTTCCGCTCCCTCTGTAGTATTATTTTAAAAGCCCGGTCCATTCCTATAGGTATTGGCCAACGGACCGAACGGCCCGAAGGTCTTCCTATGTATAGGGCTTAGTCCGTGTTTACGTATATTCGCGAGATGTTCGCTAGTCCCGTAACCTTTATGACGGGCAAAACCGTATTTCGGGAATTTCCGGTCTTCCTCAAGCATGATCTTATCTCTGAATACCTTGGCGATGATCGACGCGCAGGCGATCGATAAACTGTGTTCCTCTCCCCTTATGATACAGGTCCGCGGCTGGGGGAGATCAACGTCCATCTTTCCGTCGATCAGAAGATAGCCGGGCACGGTCTTAAGCTCTTTGACCGCTCTTTCCATCGCCCGCAATGTCGCTCTTAAAATATTAAGGATATCAGTCCCCTGAACACTGGCATATCCTATTTCCTCTCCGCAACGATTTAGGATCTCAAAAAACGCTTTCTCCCTGCGTTTCTCGGTAAGTTTTTTGGAGTCATCTATTCTTTCGGAGAATTCGGGTTCTTTAATGATTACCGCGGCGGCAACGACAGGGCCCGCAAGCGGCCCCCTCCCGGCTTCGTCTATCCCCGCGACCGGACCATTGCCTGAGTGCGAAAAACGCCGCTCAAAGCAAAATCTATCCTCAAGACTCTTCAGAACTCTTTTTTTGGACAATTTTCTCTCTGACGTTTGTGGCTTTTTTGCCTGTCTTCGCCCTGAGGTAGTAGAGTTTTGCTCTTCGCACCTTGCCCTTTTTGACAACAACGATCGAGTCGATAAGCGGCGAGTGCATGGGGAAAACCCTCTCCACCCCTTCTCCATAGGAAACACGCCGTACGGTGAACCTTCTGCTGATACCATGCCCTTTGATCCCGATCACGATACCCGTAAAGACCTGCACGCGTTCTTTGCTCTCTTCCTTGATCGTAAAATTAACATCAATCGTATCCCCGACTTTAAAGTCAGTCAGGTCTTTTCTGAGCATTTTTTCCGCCAGTTCATCGATCTGTCTCATTACTCCTCCTCTTCTTTCCTTTCGTTAACGCATGCTGCGTAAAACCTTAAATAAAATCTATCATCCCAAAAGATCGGGCCTTCGTTCCCGCGTTCTCTTAAGCGCCTCTTCCTTGCGCCACTTATCTATTTTCTTCGGGTCCCCGCACAAAAGCACATCGGGGACCGTCATCTTATTATATTCGTACGGCCTCGTGTATTGCGGATATTCCAATAGTCCGTTTTCGAAGGACTCCTCCTCAAGACACTGCTCATCCCCCAAAACCCCGGGAAGAAGCCTGATGACAGCATCCGAAACAACCATCGCCGGAACCTCCCCGCAGGTTAAGATATAATCCCCTACCGACAACTCGTCGTCAACAAGATGTCGTATCCTCTCATCTACCCCTTCATAATGACCGCACACGATTATCACATGCCCTAGGGAAGAATACTCCCGCGCTATGCTCTGGTCAAACTTCCTGCCCTGCGGAGTAAGCAGCACTGACCTCGTTCCGGCCCCCGCGGCAGAACCAGATTTTAGCTCTTTTATCCCCAGATCAATCGGCTCTATTTTTAGGACCATCCCTGGGCCGCCCCCATAAGGCTTATCATCGGCGGTCTGATGCTTATCAAACGTCCATTTCCTTATGTTGTGCACTTTGATCTCCGCAAGTCCCTTTTCCTGCGCGAGACGGATCATCGATTGATCGAACACTCCTTTGAACATTTCGGGAAAAAGTGTAAGTATGTCTATTTTCATAATCTATTCAGATACGAACGATAATCCTGAAAAACAAGTCCCTTGGATAAACACCGCTCTATATCTCAAGGCTTTTTATAATGCTTTTTACCGTCGGGGACGGCTTCGCCCCTTTTTCGAGCCAATAACCTACACGCTCCCTGTCAAGCGTAACCCCTACCTTGCCTTTTTTGGGATCATAAAGACCGAGTTCTTCAAGCGCTTTGCCGTCACGCTTCTTCGATTTAGTGATCGCGACGATCCTGAAAAAAGGTTTTTTCTTAGTCCCGAATCTCTTTAGTCTTATTACTACTGCCATTAATCTCCTCCTTGAATTTTTCTTCCGCTCACGATTCTCCCACCCGCGATTGGGGCATCTATTCTTTGAGCCTTGTTATTACAGCCCCGACCGCCCGTAATTTATCCTCGATGTGCTCATACCCTCTGTCGAGGTGATATATCCTCGATATCTCCGTCCTTCCTTCGGCCACAAGCCCGGCCAGGACTAGAGCCGCCGACGCTCTCAGATCCGACGCCATGACCGGCGCTCCGCTGAGCGCCTTTCCTCCCTTAATGATCGCCGTCGAACCTTCGAGGATTATGTCAGCGCCCATTCTGTTCAGTTCGCTTATATGTATGAATCTTTCCGGATATACTTTTTCCGTGATAACGCTGATGCCAGGCGCTACCGTAAAAAGGCTCATCATCTGCGCCTGCAAGTCGGTCGGAAAACCCGGATATGTCATAGTCGTTATGTCGGTGCTTTTCAAATTCTTCTCCGAGCGGTAAACTTCCACGCCGTTCTCTTTCTCGTCGACAACCACCCCGCATTCCCCAAGTTTATCTATAAGCGCGATGTTGTAACGGGTCTCGGCATTCTCAAGGAACAAACGCCCGTCGGTTATAGCCGCCGCGATCATATACGTACCGGCTTCTATCCTGTCCGAAATAATGCTGTGTTCCGCCCCTCTAAGCTGTTTTACCCCAGTAATGGTCAAGGTCGGCGTCCCTATCCCTTCTATCCGCGCCCCCATCTTCACAAGGAACTTCGCCAGGTCGCGCACCTCCGGTTCACAAGCGGCATTCTCTATTATGGTCTCACCCTCGGCCAAAACGGCCGCCATAAGAGTGTTATCCGTCGCCAGCACGCTTGAACCAAAGTGCCCCCCAAGATATACTTTATTGCCCTTGAGCTTTTTCGCTTTCGCGTTAATGTAACCCTCTTGGACGGTGATCTCGGCCCCGAGGGTTCTAAGCCCCTTAAGGTGAAGATCTATCGGCCGGGGGCCGATAACGCATCCCCCCGGGAAAGACACTTTTGCCTCCCCGTATTTGCCTAAAAGAGGACCCAGTACCGCGATCGACGCACGCATCGTGCTGACAAGCTCATACGGCGCCATAACGCTCGTAACCCTTCCCGCCGAGATCTCTACACAACTGCCGTTAAGGGTAAAATCACGGCCGAGTTCCTTAAGGATCTTCAGCATGATCGAAACATCTTTAAGTTCCGGTATATTGCGTATTACGCATTTCTCTTCAGTAAGAAGCGTGGCGGCCAATATCGGGAGACAAGCGTTCTTCGCCCCGCTTATCCGCATAGAACCTTTCAGTTTCCTGCCGCCTTCCACCAAAAGCTTATCCATTTTTTTGTCCTATTATAACTCTTTCATATCCGTTAAAATCCCTGATAGATCTTATCTCCACAAACTCGCACATCGAAAATTCTTTTTTCACCATATCCGCCTGGTCATACCCTACTTCGACCGCGACAAAGCCTCCTTCAGCTAAAAACCGCGCGCTTTCACGCGCGATGACTTTTAGATAATCCATACCCCGAGGACCCGCGCACAACGCTATCTTCGGCTCGGCCTTGACCCATTCATCAACCTTTTCATAATCAGCATCGGACACATACGGCGGATTCGAAACTATACAATCAAAAAATCCTTTGTATCTCGGACCGAACGCGCCGAACATGTCTGAAGCCACAAGATCTATCCGGCTTCCAAGCCCATAACGACCTATATTCTTTCTCGCGACGTCAAGCGCGTCCAGCGAGACATCCGAAGCGACAATCTCCGCGTCCGCCACGCCGAGAGCGATCGCGACAGATATCGCCCCGCTACCGGTACACAGGTCAAGGATCTTCGGGGTTCTCTTCCCGCCCAAAAGACCTACCGCGGCATCGACGATAAGCTCGGTCTCCGGCCGGGGTATCAAGACCCTCTCATCGACTAAAATATCAACACCCTTGAAGGTCGTTCTGCCTTCTTGGTATTGGACCGGGACAGTATCCGAGAAATCAGTTATTTCCATAATAGAATTTTTCAAATAACAACTCTTTTATTTTTGAAGTAAACGAAGCTTCCTGTCCTCCGCGGTAAGGCCTTCGATAAGCTCCTCGATCTCACCCTCTATAACCCTGCCTAGATTATATATCGTAAGGTTTATTCTATGGTCCGTAACGCGGTTTTCAGGAAAATTATATGTCCGGATCTTTTCCGAACGGTCCCCGCTCCCTATCTGCTTTTTTCTTTTTTCCGAGATCGCTTTTCTCTGCTCTTCCTGCTGTTTTTCGAGAAGCCGGGCCTTGAGCACTCTCAGGGCCTTCGCTTTATTCTTATGCTGGCTCCTCTCATCCTGACAGCTCACAACGATACCGGTCGGCAAATGCGTTATCCTCACCGCCGAATCGGTAACATTGACATGCTGTCCGCCGGCCCCGCTTGAACGATAAACATCTATCTTAAGGTCCTGCGGCCTGACCTCAACCTCGATGTCCTCGGCTTCCGGAAGGACCGCGACCGTAGCCGCCGAAGTATGCACCCTACCGCTAGCTTCGGTTTCCGGCACCCGCTGCACCCTATGCGTCCCCATCTCAAAACGCAAAAACTTGAAAACGTCCGTGCCTTCCACGGAAAAGATGATCTCCTTGATCCCGTTTTTTTCCGATTCACTCAGGCTCATGATCGATATTTTCCAGCCCTTGTGATCGGCGTATCTCGCGTACATCTTGTAGAGATCCGCCGCGAAGAGCGCCGCTTCGGTCCCGCCGGTCCCCGCCCGGATCTCCATGATAACGTTTTTCTTCAGTTCCGCAGCGTCCTCGTTAAGGAGCATATCCTCAAGCTCCTCTTCTTTTTTCTTCATAGCGCGGGCGACTTCTTCGAGTTCGCCAGCGGCAAGGCGCGCGTATTCAGAGTCTTCTCCCTCTTCCTCCACGATCTTCTTGAGATCTTCTTTTTCGCCTTCAAGATACTTATATTTATTGAAACACTCTATGAGCTCTTTCAACTCCGCGTATTCCTTGGCCTTCTTTTTAAAAACCTCTCTATTGGCGAGAACCTCCGGAGAAGAAAGTTCTTTTTCCAAATCCTGAAAATTTTTCTTCTTCTGTTCAAGTTTCTCGAAAATCATATTATCTGACTGCCCCTAGTTAAAAGACGCGTAAAAACTAAAAAGCACCCTGAGCGAGTTCATCAAGCCCCGTCCCAAGCAGAAAACAGCCTCCGAACAATATGACCTACATCCACTTTTTTGGGCCAACGCCTTAACCCTTTTCCTCAACCGAGCCGGTATCCGCGCCCGCTTTCTTTTTATTAGAATAACGCTTGGTAAATTTTTCCACCATGCCGGCCGAATCCACAAGTTTCTGTTTTCCCGTATAGAACGGATGGCATTTCGAGCATATTTCCACATGGATACTAGCTTTAGTGGAACGCGTATGTACTGTGTTCCCGCATGCGCAGACGATAGTGCAATCTACATACTTTGGATGTACACCTTTCTTCACTTTAACCCCCTCCATAAGCATTGTTATTTTATACACTTATAAATGAAAATACTTATTGTACTCAAAAACCAGCAAATATCAAGCATAAATTGATTATATTTTACCCAAGCGCACATCTGGCGCGGATATATCTTAAACCCATGGGCTATAAGATGTTGCAAACTCGGGTCTTCCCTCTGCCCTATAGCTGCCCCATGTTCTCAAGAAAGTCCTTATTTGAATTGGATTTTTTAAGCCTGTCTATCAAAAGTTCCATAGCTTCAAGAGAATCCAGATCGCTCAGAGCCTTCCGCATAAGCCATACTCTCTTTAATTCGTCCTCCGGGACAAGAAGCTCTTCTTTTCTGGTATTCGACCTCTTTATGTCGATAGCTGGATATATCCGTCTCTGGAAAAGGTTCCGGTCCAACTGTATCTCCATATTGCCGGTACCTTTAAACTCCTCAAATATGACCTCATCCATCCTGCTCCCCGTATCGACCAAAGCCGTCGCGATTATAGTCAAACTGCCGCCTTCTTCGACATTCCTGGCTGACCCGAAAAACCGCTTTGGTTTATGCAATGCATTGGCATCGACGCCGCCGGAAAGTATCTTCCCGGAATGAGGCATTGCCGCGTTATATGCCCGCGCGAGACGCGTTATCGAATCAAGAAGGATAACTACATCGTATTTGTGCTCGACCAGCCGCTTCGCTTTCATGAGGACCATTTCCGCCACTTGTATGTGTCTCTGCGCCTGCTCGTCAAAAGTCGACGCGACGACCTCGGCTTTTACTGACCTCTGCATATCCGTCACTTCCTCGGGCCTCTCATCGATGAGCAGTATCAAGAGTTTCACTTCCGGATAATTCGTCGTTATGCTGTTCGCGAATTTCTGCAAGAATACCGTTTTGCCGCTGTATGGCGGTGCGACAATGAGTCCTCTCTGCCCCTTCCCCACGGGTGTCAGAAGATCCATGATCCTCATCGACACTTCCTTGGATGTAGTCTCCAACTTGAACCTCTCGTTAGGATATAGCGGGGTAAGGTTCTCAAAAAGAATCTTGTTCTTCGTTACCTCCGGGTTCTCGTAATTCACCGCCTCAACTTTAAGCAGCGCGAAATATCTTTCACCCTCTTTCGGAGGCCGGATCTGCCCGCTTATAGTATCACCTGTCTTAAGATTGAACCGGCGTATTTGCGACGGCGAAACATAAATATCATCTGGACACGGCAGATAGTTATAATCCGGGCTCCTTAAGAACCCAAAACCGTCCTCCAGGACCTCGAGAACGCCTTCCCCGTACGCAAGACCGTTCTTTTCTATTTTGGCCTGCAATATTTTAAAGATAAGATCATGCTTCTTGAGCCCGCTGACACCGTTGATCTTGAGCTGCTTTGCCAGATCGGTAAGCTCCGATATCTTCATGCTTTTAAGTTGCACTATGTCTAGTTCACTGTCTTTTGGATTCTTTGCCATAACTTATTCACTCCTTCTTTTACTTCATTAATTTCTTTTTCCGCATCTATAACATAATCGGCGGCCTTGATCTTCTCCGAAACCGGCATCTGGCTCTTCATAATAAGAGATGCCTCCTCTTCGGTCAACCCCCTACCGACAGCTCTTTTTATCTGCGTCCGGTATTCCGCGTTAAGCACGATCACGATGTCCACAAAATCATTCAGCCCTGTTTCCACTAATAGCGGCGCGTCTATGACCACCACATCTTTCGGCGAATCCATGACCCGTTTTTTTATCTCGCCGAGAAGGTCGTCGACCTGGGAGGCCGCCCCCC
>CAZOMD010000047.1:9404-11751 GCA_964580895.1 uncultured Planctomycetia bacterium
AACAACCAGCCCTGTTTCCACAAATAGCTGCGCCTCTATGACCACCACAACCTGCGGCGAAACCACCACCCGTTTTTTTGTCTCGCCTATGATACGCGGATGCATCACGCCACATAGCATGCCAAGTTTTTTTTTGTCCCTAAAAACCACACCGCGAAGCTTCGTTCTGTCCACTCTATCGTTCTGTATTATCTCCGGTCCGAAAATATCCGCGAGCTCCTTTCTAACCTCTTGGTCGTTCTCGATAATGGAATGAGAGAGACTGTCTGAATCTATCACTTCGGCGCCCTTTGCGGCGAACATCCCGGCTACTGTCGTCTTACCCGACGCCAACCCGCCGGTAATACCAATTATGGTTTTTCTGCGCCCCATAGATTATCTTCCTATCCCGCCGTCAGACTTTCAGGCGGTCCATTTCGAGCCAGTTCTCTCCCGCCTCAACGTCTACCCTGAGAGGCACATCTAGTTTTATGACCTTCTCCATCAAGGTTTTTATCTTAATGGCCGTTTTCTTCATATCTTTCCTGGGAGACTCGAACACAAGCTCGTCATGCACCTGTATGATCATCTTGGTATCGGTCCCCCTAAAACCTTCCCAGCAGGATATCATGGCAAGTTTTATGAGATCCGCCGCCGATCCTTGGATCGGAGTGTTCACAGCGACCCTTTCCGCGAAAGACCGTAAACGTTCGTTCTTCGAGTTAATGTCGGGTATGTACCGGCGCCGGTTAAGGATCGTGGTCACGAAGCCTTCTTTACGCGCGGCGCTGATCATATGGTCTATAAACCTCTTTACTCCGCTGTATCTTTTGAAATACGCGGTGATGAATTGCTGCGCCTCTTCCACCGGTATACCAAGGTCTTTGGCCAGGCTGAAAGGCCCCATCCCGTAAATTATCCCAAAATTCACCGTTTTTGACGCCGCCCTCATATCATCGGTAACGCTTTCCTGGTCTATCTCATAGATCAATGAAGCTGTATATCTATGGATGTCCTCGTCGTTCTTAAACGCGTCTATCAGTTTCCCATCACCCGAAAGGTGAGCAAGGATTCGTAGTTCGACCTGAGAATAATCGGCTGAAATTATAACCTTATCCTTACCTCCGGAAATAAACGCCTTCCGTATCTCCCGCCCCATACTCGTCTTGACCGGTATATTCTGGAGATTGGGCTCGCTTGAGGAAAGCCGGCCCGTCGCTGTAACCGCCTGGTTGAACTTTGTATGTAGCCTGGCCGTCTTTCTGTTCACAAGATGAAGGATTGAATCATAATATCCCGTCTTCAATTTATTCATCTCGCGGTACTCCAGAAGTTCCGCGGGAAGCTTATGAATTCCCGCCAACTTCCGCAAAACCGATTCATCCGTAGAAAATCCGGTCTTTGTCTTTTTCTTCGAAGGCAGTTTCAATTTATCGTATAGTATAACCTGCAATTGCTTGGGCGAATTTATATTAAAAGATTCACCGGCAAGACCGTATATATCTTCGGTTATTTCTTCCAATTTTTTCCCGAGTTCGAGCGCTTTATTCTCAAGATACGCGATATCTACCGCTACGCCGTTGGACTCAATGCCGGCCAGGATATATACCAAAGGCATCTCGACATCGTTAAAAAGTTTATCCAGCTTCATCTCTTTAAGTTCCGGGGCTGTCTTCTGGTAAAGCCGGAATATAACATCCGCCCGTTCGGAACTTTTAGACGGATCATATCCACCCGGCGTAAAACTTATCTCGCCCTGTCCCTTCGTATCCCACTCCATACCGGATATCGCTTCTTCATATTTATAACCAAGCTGTCTGATGGCGATCCCCGGGAGATCATATTTCGGGTGCGACGGATCGATCAGGTAATCGGCAAGCATTACGTCATAGACCGGCGGCGCGAGAGGTTCCGTTATCCCATTCTCGGATAAAAAAACAATTTCTTTCTTCGCGTCGTAAAACACCTTCGTTATTTCACAGTCGGAAAAGAGCTTTTCGAGGCACTCTATTACAGCCTTCCTTCCCGAACTTTTTTTCTTTATCGGGACGAATACGGCGCTGCCTTCCCCCCAGGAAAATGATATCCCCTCGAATACGCGATTATCCCCGCCGGGGTCGCTCGCGCTTATCGCGACGACGCCTGCTCCCTTTATCAGCTTGAGCATCTCTTCCAATCCACCGATATCCGTTTTCACCGAATATGCCCCTTTAGAGGTCTCTTCGGGCATTATCTCTTTTAGGAGCTTGGAGAACTCGAACTTTTTAAAAAGCGCGGCCAGTTTTTCAGGATCGGAACCGCCCAGAACAGCCGAATCGAGATCAAAATCTACCGGTACTGACCTTTCCAGCTGAACAAGCTCCCTGCT
>CAZOMD010000047.1:11761-16502 GCA_964580895.1 uncultured Planctomycetia bacterium
CTGCTTATTCGGGCCATATACTGTCCCTCTTCAAGTTTTTTCCTTATCGAGCCCGGCCCCAAATCATCAAGATTCCGGTACACATCCTCGACCGTTCCATATTTGGAGATAAGTTTTTGCGCCGTTATTATTCCAACCCCTCTAACCCCGGGTATATTGTCACTGGCATCCCCGGCAAGGGCCATCAGCTCTACCATGTGTTCAGGCGGCACTCCAAACTTTTTTTTCACCTCGTTGGCATCGTACAACCTGTCTCCGGAAGGACTCAGGCTAAGCACGCTGATATTACTGTTTATGATCTGCAGAGCGTCTTTGTCGCTGCTTACTATGGTAACCTCCAGGCCTTTTTTTTCGGACTCCGCGGCCAGGGTCGCGATTATATCATCGGCCTCGAAACCGGGTTTTTCGCACACGGGTATCCCATACGCGTCAATGACTTCCTTAATATACGGTAACTGCTCTATCAGGGTATCCGGCATCGGTTTCCTGTGCATCTTGTACTTCTCGTACATCTTATGCCGCGCCGTCGGTTCCGGGGTATCAAACGCCACCACCATCATCTCGGGTGAGTATTCCCGCATGAACTTACGCAATATGTTCACGAACCCAAAGATCGCGTTGGTCGGCATGCCACGGGAGGTCGAAAGTTCGCTTATGGCGTAAAAAGCCCTATAGCAGAGAGAATGCCCGTCTAGCAAGTAGATACGTCGGCCTTTTTTATTCATAATAGAATCGTATTTTCAGGTTGGAAAAACCAGTAATCCCGAATTTCGCAATGGTAAATACTAAGGGTTGTAAATTGCGTACTGTTAGATAGTTGTACATAATGAGCGCCACACAAAGGTGCAGGCAAATTTCGGGATACCTCGATAGCAAGTCTAAATCCTTAACGGAATTAGACTATCGTCCCTTCCCCCGCAGATTTACTAACAAAAATCTAAGCGCGGGGACAAAACGGGCAAATTTTGCTATTGCAAAATTTGGGATAATAACAAAAGGACTGGAGAAGTTTATATACATATCCTTATCGAACACATTTTCCTGTGAAATTATAGTATGGAAGTTCCTTTTGGCGAGTTTTTCCAGCAATAAGTTTCATTTAGATTATAATTATTTATGTGAGTATGTCAAGGACTAAGTGTTTTTAATTAAAAAGATTACATGACCTGCTTGGCATCCTCTATGATCTCCCGGACCTTAAGGACCATCCCGATCAACCTTTCCCTGTCGCCTGAGAAGGATATCAGCGCCGCTTCCAGATCATCCACAGCCCTGTGAAGCAAAGTTATTTTATCCTTCCGCACGCCTTTCTCGGCACGCATCCTGGCGACAAGCTGGTTCAAAGATTCCGCCAAATCCTGTAATTCATCCTTCTCCCTCAATTTGAGGGTACACTCATAATGCCCGTCATAGACCTTGTCAAGAAACCGCCGTATCCGGTATATCGGCCCCGCGATCCGGTTCGATAAGACCAGGCCGATCAATATCACCATGGGACTAAGAAAGATCAATCTCAGGAGAAGCACTAAGTTCACCTTGTTGACTATATCAAAAAGTAACCCTTGCGGGTATACCGCGGCCAATTTCTCCCCGAACATGATCCATGTCGTTACATAAACAGTATACCCGGCCAAGATAGCGGAAATGAACATAAAAGCCATTATAAGGCTAATATACCTTATCTGAAAACTTTTCGCGATAAAAAGACGGGTTCTTCTCTGGAATCTTGTCATCGTACCATCCCTCCAGTCCAGATAGTAACATCGCGGCGGATATCTATCTCGATTTCTTTGCCCCGGTTCTCTTTAATTATTCCTTCTATCTCGCTCATAGGCATATATCTCGCATTCCGGCCGTTCATGCGAAATATGAGATCATCCCTCGCTATCCCTGAAAACGCGAAGGCACCCCCCGGAACGACGTAACCGATTATTACGCCCTTACGCGAGAGACGCAAAGACGCCCCCGCCAAACGCTCGTACCTAAAAAAAGGAAAGAAAGAAAATAAATGGATGTTCTTACCGTCCGACACAAGGACCGGCTTTACCGTCCTCTCTATCGTGAGCTCGGCTTCCCCGGAAGAGAGTATCATTCCCGCGACTTCTTCCGGGCTCATATACGCGGTTATTTGCCCCCAGACAGCCACTATCCTGTCTCCTTCTTCCAGCCCTTCAACTTTATTCCCCCGACGTGGTGCCTCTAAAGCGCTGATCACCGGATGTTTCTCCCCGGACGAAAGAACTACCCCAGTTTCCGCACGAAGCACTTCAGCCTGGTTCATCGTCTCTTTTAAAGGGCCATTCTGCTCCAGCACAGAACCCGCCATATCATCCCTTACGAACGATTCGAGCCTGCATTGCACAGCCTGCATCTGCTGTTTGGCCTCTTCCATGCCGGGGTCAAGCTCCGCCGCGTTCTTAAAAACGTAATACGCCTCAACGAGTTTTCCTTTGGCCATAAGGTTCTTCCCTTTGCGCAAAAGAGATTTGCTCTCGCTGTCGTAAAGAGCCGCTTTAATATCGGATTTCATTATTTCTTTTTCCCCATCAACGGTAGATATTATAACACGGTCTTTAAGCTCTTCGAGGATAAGGCCTTTTTCCCTCTCTCCGTTCCTTAGAAGAACCGTATCCGCGGAAGAACTACCGGTGATATAGAACAAAAAAAACAGGGTTAGACCCGGCCTTCGCCTTAAGGCATGAACTATACTTTTGATAACAAGCAGCATATTTTGGGATAAAAAACGAAAAGTTTTTCTAGGATCTCGCCGGTAAAGCTTTTCCCTCTCATCAGCCCTTCAATATAAAAGCTAAAAGCACCAGGATCAAGACCCCTGAAATGATATAAAAATCGTAAAAATAGAAAAAATCAGAGAGAGTCTCAGAAAAGGTGCCTCTCCCCTGTCCTTGCCTCATCCTTTCCAACCGGCCTCTCTCCCTCCGAGGTGTTTTAACGGCCGAGATACGATCGGAGTCCTTTATCCGAGATTCCAGTTCCGCCCTCGTGGCGTCGATCTGTTCTTTCCTGAAGCGAAGATATTCACCGCCTATATTATACGCGGTTATAACCTTCTCTTCGACCAGAGAAAGGATCTTTTTTTCGTTAATACCAAGATATTGTGAGAGTTCCTCTAGCGACATTAATCCTTTATTCATACTAAGCCCTGACCCTGCCTTCTGCTATCCATTGATCAACTTTCGCTTTCTCGAACACCCATTCGCCGCCTTCGCGGGTCCCCGGAAGAAGATCGTTGTTAACCCATTCATTGACCTTTTGCCGCTCGACTTCGAGATATTTCGCGAGCTGATCGAGCGTCATCCAGTCACCTCTCGTCCCGCCAATACCGTCACTCGAAACGCGACCGGACATCTGTATTTTCCCGTTCATCTCGGCGCCATCCTCAACCACCAGTTTCAGGGTTTCGACATCTCCCGCGAGCCGCGCTGTCGCTCCGAGCTTGAGAGATTTGGTCGCTTTGATATTCCCGTGCACCAGACCTTCTATCGCTATGCTTTCTCCGGAGATGTTCGCGCGGATCTCCGCCCCCTTCCCGATCACCAAAGTCCCTTTTGTATTGAGAGTACCTTCGAACTTTCCGTTGATCCTGAGATTAACAGGATCATCAAAGCGCAACGACCCCTGCATGCTGGCATTTACATCCAGAACTTTCTCCTCCACCTGCACTTGCAAATCCCGTCTTCTCATTTTCCCCTCCTTATTTAGAATGCTTACCGCGCTCCGCCCCGGGTCAGGATCAACTTCTTGCCCATTTGACCTCACTCACTCCGGGGAGAGACGATATCTCAACGACTAGGTCCTTATGATACATCCGGGACAATAAAAGGTCCATAACAAGTATCTTTTCGCGGCTATCTTCTCTCTCCTTTTCGGATACCCTCTTAATAATCCCGCCATATGCCTGGATTATGTTGTCGATATCATTTGTACTAGTGCTGCTCCCCGGCGAAAGGATAATACACAGTTTCTTACCGTGGTGTTTGAGGGCCATTCTTTCCTCGAGCTTGGAGAGAACAAGGACCATGACCGCGATGATAGTCGTCGCGGTAGCGGCGGTATACATCCCCGCTCCGACCGCGAGGCCTATCGCCGCCACCGCCCATATGCTCGCGGCGGTGGTCAATCCCCTGATAGACGTACCGTATCGGATTATAGCCCCGGCCCCAAGGAACCCAACTCCCGTAACAACGTTTGAAGCTATCCGGGAAGGGTCCACCGGACCAAGATTCCCGGATATGCCGGCTATGTTAACAGAAGTGATCATAATTAGAGTCGCACCGAGGGAAACAAGAATATGCGTCCTCAAGCCTGCCGCGCCTCCGTGTATTTCTCGTTCCAACCCTACAAGCGCGCCAAGCACCGTCGAAGCCACTAGCCTTAGTATTATATCCGCCGAAGATATCATATACCCCCTCTCGTGGCGCCCCACGATTTAATCCCTGCCGACCGCATCAACCTACGGCTGAGGCACTCACCTTCTACAGCATTATTACACACACCTGTCGGAACCTTCCATTCCGCTTTAGGCCCAGGATAACTTTTTTACCTTTCTATTTTATCACGGAAGCACATTTTTATCATCATTGTTCGCCATTGAACAGTCTCAGGAAGATATCCCCCTGGCCCCCGCACGATATGCCTGCTCACCCATCGCCGCTACCATCGCCGCGTTATCCGCGCAGAATTCCTTTTCCGGCAAACTAAGTCGTATTCCCTCCAAAGC
>CAZOMD010000048.1:0-3938 GCA_964580895.1 uncultured Planctomycetia bacterium
AATTCGCACTTATCACTTACGCTCCCTTTGGTCGCGTAAGTGATGTGCTCATTAAAAGGAGGGAGACATGGGTAAGACAGTGGTTATTATCGCTTCTGTGGTTTGTGTTATTCTGCTCGGCGCTTGGATGGTTGATAGGACTAGCCTGGTAGCTGCGATACAAAAGGAAAAAGCAGGTTTTGAGGCGGATCTCGCGGCGAAAGACGGCGAGATCGCGTCGTTAAGGGAAGAAGTGAACACCTTGAAACTTGAATTAGAGGAGAAGGCGCGGCTGGAAGAAGAGAAAAAGCTGGCTGAAGCGGAGGCCGAGCGCGTCCGAAAGGAAAGAGAAGCGGCCGAGCTCCAGCAAAGAGAAGCTTTCCAGAGGCAGCAAGAGATGGCGGCCCAGGAGGCCCAGGTCCAGGCTCAAACGGAAGAGGCCGTGGCGCAATAACGCAAAAATAGCACCAAGAAAGAAAGGGTTCGTAGGGGGCGGGGTTTTCCCGCCCCTTTTTTTATCCGCCCCGATACTTGTCTCGATCAAAACCCCGCAAAATCATTGAAAAGAGGACGGATTTAGGATTACAATAAGAAAGAATATAGATATTGGGAGGAATATCAATGTATCGATAAAAATAGAGTTAGTGCGGGGGACAATGATATTAGCGAGGAAAATCCTTTTTTATTTATTTATCTTAATTTATCTCTCGCTGTGTCCATTTTTGATATTGTATTCTTTCGGGTATATCCTTAACCCGGTGAATAAACAGATCTCACAAACGGGCTTGATCCATCTTTCCACCGCTCCGCCCGGAGCGCACGTCTATTTAGATAAAAGCCGCTATAAATATAAGACGCCCGTATCCATCACGGAACTTCTGCCCGGCTCCTATCAAGTTAATCTAAAGCTGGAAGGGTATCGGCCATGGAAACATAAGGTGTTTGTCAGGGCGGGAGGATCTTCGGTCTTCGAGAACATCCTGCTCATCCGGCAAAGATTAAAGACCGATCGTCTTTTCTCCGAGTCAAAATATAGGGATTTGATCCCGATACCGGGTAAAGATTCATTTTTTGTGCGAAAAGGTTCACGTCTTGGGGATTTATATTTTTTTGACCGGGAAAAGGAAAAATTGATCCCTGTGGCAACCGAAGATTCGCCTTATTACGGGATCCCCCTTATCTCTATTTCACAGCAAATGGGAAGTATGACGTTTATTGCCCACTGCGGGTCTTTATGGGAAAGAAAATACCTTTTTATGGATTTTGAGGATAAAAACGGAAGGATCAAAGATATAACGAAGCTCTTTCCCTCGAGGCCGCTTTCGCTCGTGTGGGGCCCGGAGAGCGGAGATATCGTATTTGCCGTCTATAAAAACCACATTGACCGGTTGGAGATTAAATCCATGTCTCTATATCCAAAATATATCGAGGACGTTAAAGGGTGCGGGATATCGGGAAGGTGGTTGTATGTTTTAGGGGAAGACAATTCTATCTCAAGGATGACAGTGGATAAAGAACAGGCGGCGGTATTATTTGAGAACAAATTATTCGCGGCGGATCTCTTTAACAGTTCGTTTTTTTACAAGATCCGGGTTCTTGAGAATAATATTTCCCTGCTTTGGGGCGATAAGGGCGATTTAATAATAACGGCGGCGCCGTATGATGTCGCCAGGGATGGGATAATAGGGATGGACTTTTATGGGCAAAAAAATCAGCTCGTGTATTGGGCAAAAGACGCTATTTGGCTCGCGGATTTCGAAAGATCCGATAAGATCAGGACAATATCCGTAAACCGGGTCATGGCGCGTGCTGTTTATGAAAAAGGGAGAGATATCTCGCAATGTTTCCGGGCCCACAGCGGAGCGCATATTATTTTCAGGGACAAAAATGAAGTCTCTTTGTTGGAATTGGCGCCTGACGGCGGGCATCACGTCGAATATATCGCGCAGGTAAAGGCCGATTCCGATTGTTTCTATTCTGAAAGAGATGAGTGTCTCTATTATCTGGATAAACGCGGGAACCTTATGAAATTGGGGATCATTCCGAAAGAGTGAGGGGGGCCGATGGATTTTAGATACTCACGACATACCGTGCGGCACGAAGAAAAGAAGTGTCAACGGATATTGGAAGTTATTCCAGGTTTTTTAAGCTGGTCCATTATCATCGGGATATGCGCGCTTTCTATCTTAATGCCTCTCATCGCGTCAGTTATTATGATAGCTTTTCTTCTGTATTGGCTGCTCCGGCTTATTTACATGAACATCTTTCTTGTTTTTTCTTATATTCGTCTTGACGCTGAAAAAGATGCAGATTGGATGGAGCGCATCGAAGCTATTGACGCGTTGAGGTCGGGACAACCCGCTTCTTGCGGCCTGGGTAAAATCAACGGTTTCAAAAATAAGATATCCGCGCGAATACATTGTCAGCGATTGGCCGATCTTAAGGAGAGCGGCGACCTGTCGCCGATGTCCGGGGATATTTATCATTTGGTTATCGTTCCGGTCGTTCGCGAGATCATCGATATCGTGGAACCAGGGATCAAGGCTATCAAAAAGGGGGGCTATCCCTCAAAGAGATTTTTAGTCGTAGTCGCTCTCGAAGAAACGGCTTCTGACGAAGTGAAGCTTGATATGAGCGAAATAAAAGAAAAGTATAAGGATGATTTTCTCGATTTTATCGTCACAATACACCCGGCAAATCTATCCGGAGAGGCTAAAGTGAAGGGGGCTAATACGACATTTGCCGCGAAACACGCGGCGGAGTATCTCAAAAAACGTGACATTCCTTTTGAAAATGTGTTAGTCTCATGTTTTGACGCGGATACGGTAGCGGATCCACGCTATTTTGGATGTCTGACTTATTATTTTATGGTTTCTCCCGACAGGCTGCGGTCAAGTTATCAGCCGATCCCGGTGTATCACAATAATATCTGGGATGTGCCGGCCTTCGCCCGTATAATCGACATTGGGACCTCATTTTTTCAGTTGGTCGAGGCGACAGATCCCAGGAAAATGGTTACTTTCTCCAGCCACAGCATGAGTTTCAAAACATTAGTAGATGTCGATTATTGGCCCGTGGATATGATTTCCGATGATTCAGCGATATTCTGGAAAACTTTTATCCATTACGGCGGCGGTTATCAAACGGTGCCGATATATACCACTGTTTCCATGGATATCGCCACGGGCCCGGGCGCAAAAAAGACCTTCTTGAATATTTACCGGCAAAAACGCCGCTGGGCGTGGGGTGTGGAGAATTTACCTATTGTTACGAGGGCTTTTTTGAGATCAACATCCATTACGATCCGCAAGAAAATAACTTATGGGTATAAACTGTTTGACTCCTTTATTTCCTGGTCGACCTTGCCGTTTTTGCTTTTATTCGGGAGTTGGCTTCCCGGTTTTTTCGCTTCGAAAGAATTTTCGTCCAGCATTGTTTTTTATACGTCGCCCCGCATCCGAGGGACGATTTATAGTTTAGCTTCGGGCGGAATGTTTATCTGCATGATCATCAGTTTGTTGTTTTTGCCTAAAAAGAAAATAAAGTACGGAGTATTCAGAAGGATATGTCATGTATTCGAATGGTTGTTCATCCCGGTGATCATTATCATATTAAGCGCCATTCCAGCCCTGGAAGCCCAAACGCGGCTCATGTTAGGCAGGTATATGGAATTTCACGTTACTGAGAAATATAAAAAAAAGAAGTAAACCACTATGAACGCGAAACTCATTTTCCCGCTGTTTATTTCTCTCGCTCTTATGACGCGCGTGTCTTACGCCGAAAGCGGGCGGATAGGAACAAGTTTCAGCCAGGTTCAATGCGAGTACCTGGGGTTGGATTGGAGGGAAACCTACCAGGAAGTCCTCGATATGGGTTTTGATATGATACGACTCGGCGCTTATTGGAACAGGATCGAGAAGAACAGGGGAGAGTTTGATTTTAGCGAACTGGACTGGCAG
>CAZOMD010000048.1:3948-9157 GCA_964580895.1 uncultured Planctomycetia bacterium
CTGGCAGATCCGGGAAGCGAAAAAAAAGAATGTGCGTATACTTTTGACCGTAGGCATGAAAGCCCCGCGATGGCCCGAATATTTTATTCCCGGCTGGATGGAGGAAAAGACAGGTTTCCGGTTCGGCTCCGCCATCTCTGACAGATCAACGATCAAAGAAGGCGCGCTGATGTTTATCTCTAAAGTTGTTAATAGATATAAAGACGAAGATGTTATTATCGCCTGGCAGGTAGAGAATGAACCGTTAAGTAGGGCTGGCCCGAGGGAACTATGGATACGAAAAGATTTCCTCCAAGAGGAGATCTTTCAGGTAAAAAAGACAGATGACAAAGAGCGTACGGTTGTCGTAAGCGCCATGACTTATCCGAATGGTTTCTTAAGGTTTTTATCCCGGTTAACCAATAAAAATGACCCGATCCTTGAAACCATAGATATCGCCCCGGTACCCGCGCTGGATGTTTATCCCGCCATAGGGCATAGGGTCGTCGGCGCGAAGGTTTGCTTTTTGACAGATCGCCGGACGAGAGTCGCCTACCTTAAAAAATTTATTGACCGCGCGAGATCACAAGGTAAATCATTGTGGATCACGGAACTCCAGGCGGAACCTTGGGAACCGGGAGAATTGGTGCATACCAGGGAAGAAAAGGCCGTTACTTGTGGGGCGGAAAATTTTCTTGCCACTTTTGAAGAATTGCGCGCTTTAGGCGCGGAGACGATCTTTCTCTGGGGTGTTGAATATTGGCTGTACCGTAAACGCCAGTATCAAGATAATACGTGGGTAGATGCTTATAACCAAATTGTAACGGAGCATCGAAGAAAAAAAAAGGGTAGCCCCCGGACTTAAACACGATCATACGTCTGTAAGAGATCCGCGAGATACGCGGCAGCGTATTAGTTAGTATGCCCGCCGGCAGAGGGTCCTTATGCCGCTCCGGTCCAAAATTTAGGCGCCGTTTTATCCGGCCCGATACTCTCCTGAGTGGAAATATGTCAATTAAAAACAGATTCAGCCAATGTACGTATCCCGCGCATTTTTGTATAGTCGAATTATATAACCATAAGAGTCCCGGCAAAATTTAATATGCGTATCAGATCGGCAAGGCGGGATTCTCCGCTCATGGAGGAACTGTCAAGGGCGAGGACACTAGTACCATATATGCGCATCCCGAAGTTGTTTTGAATTTTAAAACAGAAAACCGGGTACGATATACGCGGCTCCCGGCGTACACGCGCAACCATCCGGCAGCCTGGCCATATGCGGCACTTTTGATCCCCGATAAAAAAATGGAAGGAGAATGACATGCAGGTAAAAAATGAGATGACAACAAGGGTCGAGACCGTAAATCCGGGAACATCCGTTAAGGATGTCTCGCGTAAGATGAGGGACCTTAACATCGGGGCTGTGCCCGTGTGTGAAAATAACCAACTTGTTGGTATTGTCACGGATCGCGATATAACGATCCGTTTAACAGCCGAGGCGAAGGACCCGGTCGCCACGAAGGTCAAAGAAATAATGACCGCGAAAGTAGAATGGTGCTTTGAAGACGAAGAGGTAGAAGATATCGCCGAGAAAATGGAAAGGGAAAAGATACGGAGGCTGCCGGTAATGGACCATGGTAAAAAACTGGTGGGAATGCTTTCTCTCGGCGACCTCGCGTTGAGGGGTAGCCGTGAAACCGCCTGTGAGATCCTGGAAAAAGTTTCCGCGCAGGCGTAAGTTATTTTAATCCGTCTTCGCGGGGTCCTACGCCTGTTCCCCGTCTTCGCGCGGGACGGTTCGAGATGTGGCAATGAAGAATAAACGGGCGAAAAGGATATTGAGGGGTAAGAGCAAGGAGCTTCAAAAGTAAAGGAGTGTCAAAAATGGCGAAAAAAATTAAAATAAAAACGGTAAAAAAGGGAAAAGGCCGAAAGGCGAAAAAAGGCGTGAAATACACCTGCAAGGAATGCGGGATAGTCCTTTCCGTCGATGATCCCTGCGGCTGTGATCCATGCGATCTTATCTGCTGCAATCAAGATATGCAGCTTATATCCTGCTGACAATTTTTTAAGGAGGCGCTACATGGCAAAAGAAAACAGGAAAAATATGCCCGTGAGATGGGAACCGTTAATGAGCGATATGATCTCGTTCAAAAGATCGCTTGACCAGCAGTTTGAAAATCTCTTTTCAGGGCATTCTTTCGCGCTCAGGCCGCCTTTTATGTTTAAAAAACAGCTCTCCGCGTGGAACCCCGAAGTCGATATGTATGAGACAAATAAAAACGTGGTCGTGGAAGCCGATATCCCCGGTTGCGACAAGAAGGATGTGAAAATAAAGATCGATAATAACATGCTTACGATCTCGGGGGAGAAGAAAGAGGAGAAGGAGATAAAGAAGAAAAGTTTTTATCAGAAAGAGCAGCGGATGGGCTATTTTTGCAGGAGCATGGCTTTGCCGGATTATGCCGATATAAATAAACCCAAGGCCACCTACGAGAAAGGTGTCCTGAAGGTCGCGTTCCCCAAGACGGAATTGGCGCATGTAACACATAAAAGGATAGGGATCAGCGGAAAGTGAGATCCCGGGTTGTTTTAGCCTCGTGTTTTAGCCTCGGATAAAACGCTAAGTGGGCTCTGACAAATGGTTTTTACGCGGAATACCCTGGGCAGGCCGGATCCCCCGTATTTATCGCGGCATAGAGATAATCTCATAATGGAACAGCAAGGCGCTGGTCCATGTAACTGGCGCGGTCCCCTTGACATGTTACAATAACATCTGAAAGAAGGCGTTATGTTGGCGGAATTCAGCGTTATACCCATAGGCGGCGGTGTTTCCATCAGTAAGTATGTGGCTCAAGCGGCGAAGATCGTCGATGAAAGCGGCCTCGACTACCGTATAAACCCGATGGCTACGGTAGTAGAAGGCGATGCCGGCGAGATATTCGCTCTGATAGAGAAATGCCATAAGGCCGTTATGAAGGATGTCGCGAGGGTATTGATCTCTATTACCATAGACGACCGCAAAGACAAGAAGCCTCCGCGGATAGAAAAGAAACTACAGTCCGTTGAAAAAAAGGCGGGCAAGGTGTTAAAGAAGTAAGGGGTTTAGCCCGCCCGGACGATAAAGCTCGAGAAAACCGCACTCTTACGTTATCGCGATATGGCGTTCGCGATGCCGATTTCGAAAGGGCCCGTAAAGGGCGCCCGCCTCCTGGAGACAAAACTAAAACCTCTCCACAAATCAATTATATCTTGTTATAATACCCACCTATGCGAAAACCGCGGAAGGGTATGTTTTATGTATACATCGTTGAGTGTAAGGGCGGGACTTATTACACGGGGTATACGAGTGACCTCGAAAAACGCCTCGAGGAGCATAACGCAGGCAAAAGAGGGGCGAGGTATACCAGGCATAGAAGACCGGTAAGGTTGGTGTGGAGTAAGGGGTATAAATATCTTAAATTAGCAATGCGGGAAGAGCGCAGAATAAAGAGTTTAAGGCGCTGGCAGAAGGAAGAGATGATTCGATGTGGAGAATAGTTCACTCCAAAACCTGAACGACGGCAAAATCTCTTGGCAAAAAGTGGTGTGATGTAATATGGAAAATATTAGGAAGTGTTCTCCAAATTTCAAATCGCGCTCGAAAATTGCTCGCAAAAATCATGAATGCGCCGGACTCAAAGCGGCCGAAAAATCTCTCGCGGCTAAAGCCGCTCGACATTTTTCTGGCCTGAGTCCGGCATGGCAGCCAAATGTGCGAGGACTATTATGAAAAAAGTATTTCTTCGCACATTTGGCTGCCAAATGAACTCCCGCGATTCGGAGCTTATCGGCGGGATGCTTGCCGAAAAGGGGTTCACGATAACGGATAATGAAGATGACGCCGATATAATCCTTTTTAATACCTGCAGTGTGCGCCAGCACGCTGAGGATAGGGTGATTGGGAATATCCGGAAGCTCGCCTCGCGCAAAAAAAAGGATCCCGCTCTCAAGATAGGCGTCCTAGGCTGTATGGCGCAGAGGCACGGGGAACTTTTATTCAAAGAATATCCTCAAGTTGATCTGGTGGTCGGGCCGAGCAATATTTACGATATACCCGGACTTTTGGCCGCCGAAGGCGGCGGGAAACTGCTTGCGATAAACAATAAAAAACGCCCGCATGATAGAACTGATCCCGCGTACCGCGGGGGCATATTTTCGGCGTATGTGAACATCATGTACGGGTGCGACAATTTCTGTTCCTATTGCATAGTGCCGTACGTCCGCGGGAAAGAGGTCTCCCGGCCCAAGAAAGACATTATAGACGAGGTGAAGGCCCTCGCGTCGAACGGATTTAAGGAAGTTACGCTTTTAGGGCAGAACGTGAATTCCTACGGGAAGGGGCTTACGAACAAGATAACCTTTCCGGAACTCCTGGACGCGGTGAGTAAAGTGGACGGGGTGGAACGCGTGCGTTTTACGACGAGCCATCCCAAGGACGCTGGGAAAGACCTTTTTAGGGCGATGCGTGGTATCGAAAAAGTGTGTGAACATCTGCACCTGCCGCTCCAGTCGGGGTCGGATAAGCTGTTGGACCTTATGAACCGGAAATATAAGATGGACGATTACCGGAAGAAAGTGGAATTATACAGAGAGGTCGTGCCGGGCGGAGGGCTCACTACCGATGTGATAGTGGGGTTTCCGTCGGAAAAGGAAAAGGATTTTCAGGCCACACTAAAGGCCCTCGAGGATATAAAATTCAATTCGGCGTTCATATTTAAATATTCCCCGCGTCCGCCGGCGGTGTCGGCATGCCTTGTAGACGATGTTCCCGAAGACGAGAAAAAAAGAAGGAATAACGAGCTTCTCAACGTTCAGAAGAAGATCTCGCACGCGATAAATAAAAGCATGACCGGAAGCGAACAGGAAGTGCTTGCCGAAGGTAAGAGCCGGATGTCGGACAAAGAACTGGTGGGCAGGACGCGGAACAATACGTCCTGCGTCTTTCCGGGAGGGGAAGAACTTATTGGAAAAATAGTCCGCGTGAGGATCACCGGCGCGAGCCCCGGGACGGTGAAGGGGGAGAGGGTGAACGGGGAACAGGGGATTGGGGGCGACGGGAGTTTGTAGATTGTTGTTTGTAGTTAGGAGTTTGTTGTTTTAAATAGAGCAAGAGGGAACATATGGATAAATTTGATTTTGAAAAATTAGATGTATATAAAAAGACCGTTGATTTTGTAAAAGATATCTA
>CAZOMD010000048.1:9167-15889 GCA_964580895.1 uncultured Planctomycetia bacterium
GTGAAATGCAGGGTAGCAGACCCTGTAAAGGAAGCTGATATTGTAAAAGATATCTACGATATTTTTGAAAAGATGCCTTATCCTATTCAGAAATCTATCGGAGATAATCTTTTAAGGGCGGCAATTTCGATAGTCTGTAACATTGCGGAAGGGAGCGGGAGGAGGCACAAAAAGGAAAAGAAACACTTCTTTGAAATATCACAGGGATCAGCTTTCGAATGCATCCCCATATTGGCGATTTTACATAATAAGGGGAAAATATCAGAAAAGTGTTATCAAGAACTTTATGAGAAGTGTTATGTTATTTCAAAAATGCTGAGTGGGTTAATATCGTATTTTTCTAAATAACAACCAACAAACTACCGGCTACAAACTACAAATATGTTTCATTCTCCCGTTACTTTCATCGTCGGCCCGACGTCCTCCGGCAAGAGCGCTGTCGCGGTTGAACTTGCCGAAAAGATGAACGGCGAGATAATATCCTGCGATTCGATGCAGATATACCGGGATATGGATACTGTAACCCGTGCCCCCCAAGAAGCTCTTACGAAAAGGGCAGAACACCATCTTATCCGCATAATACCTCCCGAAGAAGAGTTTAACGCCGCTCTATACGCCGAAAAGGCGAAAGGGGCTATATCTTCGGTGATAAAAAAAGGAAAAGTCCCGATAATAACAGGCGGTACGGGTCTTTACATGAAGGCTCTTCTTGACGGTATTTTTGCCGACCCGGGGAAGGACGAGGAATTAAGGGCGAGGCTTGGCCGGGAAGCGCGGGAGAACGGTACCGAAGCTCTTTATCTCAAACTAAAAGAAATAGATCCGGGCGCGGCCTCTAAAATACACGCGAACGACGCGAAAAGGATAATAAGGGCCTTGGAAGTTTATTATTTGACCGGCGTGACGATGACGGAGAAAAAAACAGAAACTGAGGGTCTTCATACCAAATTCAAATGCCGGGTATTCGGTTTAAACCTGGACAGGAAGAGTTTGTACGCGCGTATAGAAAACTCGGTCGACTCTATGTTCGAAGAAGGCGTTGTCGAAGAAGTTAAGAGGCTTCGGGAGAGCCCACTTAGCATAACTGCCGGAAAAGCTTTGGGGATAAGGGAAATATCGTTATATCTTGACGGCAAGATGAGCCTCGAAGCCGCCAAGAGTGAGATCAAAAAGAATACGCGGCGTTACGCGAAGCGTCAAATGACTTGGTTCCGGGCTGATAAAAGGGTAGAATGGATAGACGCCGACCGACCGGCGGGTGAGGTAGCGGGGGACATTCTGGAGAGGATCGGTTGACCTTCTGTCCACACCGGGTGTGGCCAAAAGGTCGGTTTTGGCCACACCCGGTGTGGACAGAAGGTTTCGTAGCAGGGAGTTAAGGAGAGTTGCGCAAATGAGCATTGATCTCAAAAGTACCGGGAGAAGGCCGGAAAAGGCCATACTCGTGACAGTCCTGGAAGAGGGGAAAGAATCATGGAGCGCCGAAGACAGGGAAACGGAGCTCAAGGACCTGGTAAGGTCATGTAACATAGAGATAATCGGGAGCATAGTCTCGAGGAGGAAAGTCCTTACACCGAATTTTTTCATAGGTAAAGGCAAGGTCGATGAGATCTCCGGCATAGTTTTGCGGGATGGGGCGGATGTCGTTATTTTCAACGATGATCTTTCGCCGACCCAGCAGCAGAACCTCGAAGAGGTCATGAACGTGAAGACTATCGACAGGACGCAGCTTATCCTTGAGATATTCGCGCGCAGGGCGCGTTCGGATGAGGGGAAGATACAGGTCGAGTTGGCGCAGCTTCTATATCTATTACCCCGGCTTAGCGGTAAAGGCGTACAGCTTTCGAGGCTGGGCGGCGGGTTAGGGACAAGAGGCCCCGGGGAACAGAAGCTTGAAGTTGACAGGCGCAGGGTGAGGGAGCGGATATCCAAGCTGAAGAAGTCTCTTGACGGGATGACCATGAGAAGGGACCTCCGGAGGACCCAGAGGGACCAGTTCTCTATGCTGACCGTAGCTCTTGTAGGATATACAAACTCGGGTAAATCTACGCTTTTCAACGTTCTTACATCTTCAAAAGTTACGGCGAAAGACCAGCTTTTCAGTACTCTCGACCCGACCGTCCGGAAAATGGTATTACAGAGCAATCAGACCGTCCTGGTTTCGGATACAGTAGGGTTTTTGAATGAATTGCCCCACCACCTTATCGAGAGTTTTAAGGCGACACTGGAAGAAGCGGTCAACGCCGATATTCTGGTCCTTCTTGCCGATATAAGCGATCATCGGATAGAACAGCAGGTTACGGCCGTAAAACACGTTCTCGAAGAGCTGGAGATACAGGAAAAACCTGTTCTTATGGCGCTTAACAAGATAGACAAGGTCGAAGAGGCGGAAGCGGAGAGGATAAAAAAAATATTTAATAATCCGGTTTTGATATCGGCCCTAAAAGGATCGGGGATCGATGAACTTAAGGACCGGATAGCCCAGTTTATGCAGGAGGATATGGAGAGTATTGAGCTTGTCCTTCCGCACAAGCATTATTCAATGGCGAATGTGATAAGAGAGAGAGGAAGAGTGCTGAAAGAGGAATATACGGACGCGGGGCTTACCATATCGGCGTACTTGCCACATAAGGTAAAGAACGCGATATTGAAGAAGTTGCAATCGTAATGTACAGTTTAATAGTTTAACCGTTCAATAGTTTAAATAGTTAAAAGCGCAGCGCATGGCGTTATCCGTCGCATTGTCGTGGCGTAAGGAGTCTACTTACCTGTTATTGGTTGGCCAGTTCGCCGGTTAGCCTGTTACCCAGTTTGCCGGTTCGATAGTGCGCGGTCATTAACGACTATGCAGCATGCGTTCCGTGCGAAGCTGTTTTAAGCCATTGAACTACTAAATCGTTGGACTTGTGAGCTATGTCCCTCCAAATCATAGATTTTATAATCCTAACACTGGTATTTTTATTCCCTGGAAATTTGAGTTCAAATCTTCTTGACATATGAGGCCAACGTGTTATAATTTAGCACTCGAGAGCGAAGAGTGCTAAAAACCCTTATTGTTATCCAGTCTGCCGGTTAGCCTGTACATTGGTTTGATGGTTCGTTGGTTCGCGAAAGTTTTGAACTATCGAACCAGAGAACTAAAGAACCGGACATGAGATGTCAGCTGGAGGGTAGTCCGCCTATGGCGGAAAAACGAGATGAATATGGATCAATTTACTGACGAAAAGCATAATTCAAGTAAAAAGGATTTCAGGAAACAGGAAGTGTTAGAGCATATAGTAAGCTCCTATATCTCTACGGCCATTCCCGTAAGTTCGAAATGTGTTTCCGAAATAATGGCGGAAAGCCTTTCAAGCGCTACTATTCGTAATATTATGGCCGAGCTTGAAGATGAAGGTTTTATCGTGCAGCCACACACATCGGCGGGACGCATCCCCACGGAAACCGGCTACCGGTGTTATGTCGACATGATAAAGGACCGGATCAAGCTGGAGAGAAAAGAAGCCGAAAGGCTTGCCGCCGAGTACGATCTCCGCATCGAGACCATAAAGGAAATTATCGAAACGACCTCATACCTTATCAGCAAAGAGCTCCATAACGCGGCGATCGTCATGTGGCCGGGGGTAGAGGATTTTTATATCAAACATCTGGAACTCGTGAAGGTAAAGGCCGAGACTATTTTCGCGGTGCTTGTTACCGTGACGAACGCTGTCCAGAATTACATACTGCGGTTGGATACGGAACTCGGGAAGGACGAGCTCGCGATCATATCTAACTATATAAACTCCAATTATGAGTTCAAGTCTTTGCCGGGTATCAGAGATGAGATAAGAGAAGATATCGCGGGGAGCCGGGATGATCGCAGGAACATTGATGCCGGCAGTATAGCCGGGAAGGCTCTTTCCATTATCGACGGCATAATAGCGCAGAATATAGAGAACGATATCTGTTGTGACGGGCTTGATATCATGATGGATGAGCCCGAATTCAGGGAGACGAAAGCGGCAAAGGGCATATTGGGGTTATTTTCGTCCGTCAAAAAAAGTCTCGCGCATCTCTTGAAAAGCGAACTTCCCTCATCCGAAATAATGACCTATATCGGAACGGAGAACGGTTTTTCAGTGCTGAAAGATTATAGCGTGGTGACGTGCGGGTATACCCTGCACGGCAAGACGCTCGGCAGGATGGGCGTAATAGGTTCCACCAGGATGGACTACAGCCGCGCGTTCAGACTGATGAAATATCTTTCGGGTATCATAGATAATAAGCTCACTGAAATGGTGGAATGATAAGGTGTACGCATGAATAAAAAAAATAGCGATATACATGAAAAACAGAAAAAGGTAGAGGGGATAGTTCTGGATGAACTGCGGAAAAAAGCGTCCGAGCGGGATGAGTTCCATAGCAAATGGCTTAAGGTCCACGCCGAATACGATAATACGCGGAAGCGGATGGAGCGGGAAAGGGACGACAATCAAAGGTTCGCGAACGAGGGTATCCTTTCCAAACTGTTCACGATAGTGGACCATTTTGATATGGCGCTTGCCGCCGTGGAAAAAGCGGAGGATAAAGCCGCGGTGATGGACGGGATAAGGCTTGTGCAGAAAGAATTCCATAAGGTACTTGAAGATAACGGGGTAAAGAAGATCGAGACCGAAGGGAAGATGTTCGACCCGAATTTCCATGAGGCCGTATACGCGGAGGTTTCGGATAAATGTTCCGAGGGGACGATACTCGCGGAAATAAGGCCGGGATATCTTCTTAATGACAGGCTTTTGCGCCCGGCGCAGGTGAAAGTTTCGAAGAGCCCGGAAGGGACGGGATAGTCGGTTGGCTGGTTAGCCAGTTGGCCAGTTAACCGGTTTGCCAGTTCCGTAGATCGTGAGACGGAAGGGACGGGATAGTTGGTCGGTTAGCCAGTTTGCCAGTTAACCGGTTTGCCGGTTCCGTTAGCCGGGAGTTTGGAATTAGGCGATAGAAGCAAAAAATAAGAGGCAATGTTATGACAAACCCTAAACACAAAACACTAAATTCTAAATAGGTTTAGAGTTTATGATTTAGGATTTCGGATTTTGAGTTTACATAGCAGGAGGTAAACATGGGAAAGGTAATAGGGATAGATCTTGGGACGACAAATTCATGTGTCGCTATCATGGAAGGCAAGGAACCGAAGGTCTTGCAGAACGCTGAAGGGGCACGGACCACTCCGAGCGTGGTCGCTTTCACGAAGACGGACGAAAAACTCGTAGGCCAGCCCGCGAAACGCCAGGCAGTGACGAATCCTGATAATACGGTCTTCAGCATAAAGCGTTTTATGGGGAGAAAACACGGCGAGGTCAAAGAAGAGGAAAAGTTGGTGCCCTATAAGGTGACCGAGGACAGTAAGGATAACGTTATCGTTCTCGCGCACGGAAAGAAATATACCCCGCCTGAAATATCGGCCATGATACTTCAGAAGATGAAGCAGACGGCGGAGGATTATCTGGGCGAGAAGGTCACGGAAGCGGTGATCACGGTCCCCGCGTATTTTAACGACTCACAGAGACAAGCCACCAAGGATGCCGGCGAGATCGCGGGGCTTAAGGTGCTTAGGATAATTAACGAGCCCACTGCCGCGAGCCTCGCGTACGGGCTTGACAGGAAAAAGAACGAGAAGATAGCCGTATTCGATCTGGGCGGAGGGACTTTCGATATATCGATACTCGATGTCGGGGAAGGCGTGTTCGAGGTGAAGTCCACTAATGGCGATACTCATCTCGGCGGCGATAATTTCGACCAGAAGGTAATGGACTGGATAGCCGAAGAATTTAAGAAGGCGAACGGCATAGATCTCAGAAAAGATAAAATGGCGCTTCAAAGGCTTAAGGAAGCGGCGGAGAAGGCCAAATGCGAACTTTCGTCAAACATTCAGACCGAGATCAACCTGCCTTTCATTACAGCCGATTCTACCGGCCCGAAACATCTTACGATGACGCTTTCAAGGGCTAAACTGGAGCAATTGGTCGATGATCTTCTCGAAAGGACCAAGAAGCCGTGCATAAACGCCTTGAAAGACGCGGGGTATTCACCCTCGGACATAGACGAGGTCATACTTGTCGGCGGCCAGACGCGCATGCCAAAGGTGCAGGAGATCGCCAAAGAGTTGTTCGGCAAAGAGCCTCACAAGGGCGTAAATCCCGATGAGGTTGTGGCGGTCGGGGCCGCTATACAGGGCGGCGTACTCCGCGGCGAGGAGGGGTTGTCGGATGTGGTCCTTTTGGACGTAACTCCGCTTTCGTTGGGGATAGAGACTTTGGGCGGGGTCATGACAAAGCTTATAGAGCGTAATACTACCATCCCCACAAAGAAGAGCCAGATATTTTCCACCGCGGCTGACGGCCAGACGGCGGTGTCTATTAATGTCCTTCAGGGGGACAGGGAAATGGCGGCGAATAACAGGACGCTTGGCAGGTTCGATCTTATAGGGATACCGCCGGCGCCCCGCGGCGTACCGCAGATAGAGGTCACGTTCGATATCGACGCTAACGGGATAGTCCATGTTTCGGCCAAAGATAAGGCGACCGGCAAAGAACAGTCGATACGCATTGAGTCGTCCAGCGGCCTTTCGAAGGATGAGGTCGAAAAGATGAAACGGGACGCCAAAGAGCATGAGGCGGAGGATAAAAAAAAGAGAGAGCTTATCGAGGCGAGGAACCATCTCGACTCCCTGGTCTACAACACGG
>CAZOMD010000049.1:0-11822 GCA_964580895.1 uncultured Planctomycetia bacterium
CGAATTAATCCTCCGAAGCCAAATAATATGTAAATCATTCGGCGAAGGAGGATCCCTTCTTCCTATTTAATGAGCACATCACTTACGCGACCAGCGGGAGCGTAAGTGATAAGTGCGAATTAATCCACGCAACCACACAGATCACACTTTTTTAAGCTGGTGCCCTAATCTCCGTTTCTTCACCTTAAGATATTTCCTGTTAGTTTCGACCGGCATCACCTCGAGCGGCAGGCGTCCCATTACACTTAGGCCGTACCCCTTTAGACCGATTATCTTCCTGGGATTATTGGTCATAAGCCTTATTTTCTTGAGTCCGAGGTCGGCCAGGATCTGCGCCCCTATCCCGTAGTCCCTAAGGTCCGCCTTAAATCCAAGTTTCTCGTTGGCCTCAACCGTATCGAACCCTTCATCCTGGAGTTGATAAGCCTTAAGCTTATTAAGTATCCCGATGCCTCTTCCCTCCTGCGCCAGATACAAGATCACCCCGTTGCCTTTTTTCGTTATGATTTTCATCGCGCTCTCGAGTTGTGCCCCGCAGTCGCACCGCAGGGATCTAAAAACATCACCCGTAAGGCATTGCGAATGTACCCTCACGAGGAACTCCTTGCCCGGGATTATTTCCCCTTTCACAAGAGCGAGGTGCTGGTAATCGTCCACCTTCGACCTGTACGCGTGCAACTTAAAATCCCCGAACCGGGTTGGAAGAACAGTCTCCGCGACCTTTTCAATAAGATTTCCTCTCTTCCGCTTATATTCTATAAGGCTCTCTATCGTGCACATCTTGAGCGCGTGTTTCTCGGCAAATTTGATAAGCTCGGGCATACGGGCCATCGTTCCATCCTCGTTCATTATCTCACATATTACCGCGACCGGCCTTAATCCGGCCATTTTCATCAAGTCCACGCTTGCTTCCGTATGGCCCGCGCGTACGAGAACCCCCCCTTTTTTTGAGCGAAGAGGGAAAACATGTCCCGGGCGGATAAAATCCTTTTTCTTAGAACGCTTATCAGCAAGAAGTTTTATCGTCCTTGCCCTGTCATGCGCCGATATGCCTGTGCTTACGCCTTTAGCCGCGTCAACAGAAATAGCCCACGCCGTCTTATACGGATCCTGCGGATCGATGGACATAAAATGCAGCCCTCTCTCTTCAGCGATGTCGTCTTCCATGGGCACACATATAAGCCCGCGGCCGTATTTGGCCATAAAATTAATAATTTCAGGCGTAATTTTTTCAGCCGACGCTATGAGGTCGCCTTCATTCTCACGGGAAGGGTCGTCAACAACAACGACCATCTTCCCCGCTCTAAGGTCCCTGATAACCTCTTCAACCGTATTGTGTTTCACGCTTATTTCCCTTTTTTAAAAAAAATAACCCCGAAGCTAACATGCCTCGGGGTTACATGAATCGCACGCTAAGCTTCTCCCATCCCGGCTTTACGGTCGGTGCCCGATTCTCACGGACTCGAACCCTTTTTTAGGGTCTCGCGGACTTTTCTTCTACTGGACTACGCCCTTAAAAGAATCACCGCCGACTAAGGAATTTCCCACAAGCTTCACGCCGCGGGATCACCTTACCCCGAAGTACTTTTAGTTAAACAATTTTAACATATCCGCCGGGTTAGTCAAGAACTCGTTTCCGCTCCCTTCCCGCCGAACCTATACCAAAATCCATCTCCGGGAAGAACGGGAATCGATTCCCCGTCCCTCCCGGGAATGGAACTATTACATCATACCACCCATCCCGCCACCCGGCATTCCGCCGCCCTGCATCCCGGGATGCATACCACCGTCTTTCTCCGGTTTATCACAGATAAGCGCCTCGGTAGTAAGCATCAGCGCCGCTATGCTCGCCGCGTTCTGAAGCGCGCTCCTTGTGACCTTTGTAGGATCAACTATCCCGGCTTCCAGCATGTCGGTGTATTTATTCTCCTCGGCATCATAGCCCATGGTCACTTTCTTCTCGCCCATCAAAGTTTGAACGACGACTGAACCTTCCTGCCCCGCATTCGTGGCTATCATCCGAAGAGGCTCTTCAAGAGCCCGCTCAACGATGCTTACACCGATCTGCTCATCACCCTTTAGCTTCACTTCGCTAAGTTTCTTGCGAGCGCGCAGCAGCGCTATCCCTCCACCCGGGACAATGCCTTCTTCCGAGGCGGCCCGTGTCGCATGTAGAGCGTCTTCGATACGCGCCTTCTTCTCTTTCATCTCGACCTCGGTCGCCGCGCCGACATTTATAATAGCGACGCCGCCCGTCAACTTAGCGAGGCGTTCCTGCAGCTTCTCGCGATCATAATCGGAATCGCTCGCCTCGACCTGTTTCCGTATCTGCGCGATCCGGCCTTTTACCGACTCTTTACTGCCATAGCCTTCGACTATCGTAGTGTTCTCCTTATCGATCGTGACCCTTTTAGCCTGGCCAAGATCATTAAGCGACAGATTTTCAAGTTTTAAGCCAAGGTCTTCCGTGACAGCTCTGCCGCCGGTAAGAACCGCTATGTCTTCCAGCATGGCTTTTCTTCTATCTCCGTAACCCGGGGCCTTCACGGCGCAACAGCTGAACGTCCCGCGGATCTTATTAACAACAAGAGTGGCCAGCGCTTCCCCTTCTGTTTCTTCCGATATGATAAGAAGAGGTCTCCCTGACTGGGCTATCTTCTCCAAAAGAGGCAGAAGATTCTTCATACTCGATATCTTTTTCTCGTGTATAAGCAGATAGGGGTTCTCCAGCGCGCACTCCATCCGTTCAGCGTCAGTCACAAAATACGGAGAAAGGTAGCCTTGGTCGAACTGCATACCCTCTACCAGTTTCAGCGTCGTATCAAGCGTCTTCCCTTCCTCAACGGTGATAACTCCGTCTTTGCCGACCTTCTCCATGGCCTCGGCGATCTTGTCCCCGATCAATTTATCGTTGTTCGCGGCTATCGTCGCGACCTGAGCTATCTCTTTCTGCGACTTGATCGGAGTCGATATCTTCTTCAGCTCTTCCACGATGATCTCGACGGCTCTTTCTATCCCTCTCTTTATCTGCATGGGGTTAGCGCCCGATGTGACGTTCTTCAGCCCTTCCCTATATATGGCCTCCGCGAGAACCGTCGCTGTGGTAGTTCCGTCGCCGGCTACATCGCTCGTCTTGGACGCGACCTCTTTCACCATTTCGGCTCCAAGATTCTCATAGGGATCCTCGAGCTCTATTTCCTTCGCGACCGTCACTCCGTCTTTCGTTATTGTCGGAGCGCCGAATTTCTTTTCAATAACGACATTCCTGCCTTTAGGGCCTAACGTGACCTTTACGGCGTTCGCCAACTTCTGGACGCCGCTTAACACCGACCGGCGCCCTTCATCACTAAACTGTAATTGCTTTGCCATTTCTCCTCCTTATAAAACACATTTTTACTGACCACATATCTCGGTAAGCTTAAGCTACTATCCCAAGGATGTCTTCTTCCTTCAACATTAAAACATTCCTGTCGTCGAGTTTAAGCTCGGTCCCGGAATATTTTCCGTACAGGATAACGTCCCCGACCTTAACATGCAGTGGGAACACTTTCCCGTCTTCATTTATCCTCCCGGTCCCTACCGCGACGACTTTTGCCTCTTGTGGTTTCTCTTTCGCCGTATCAGGAAGGACTATCCCTCCCTTTGTGATCTCCACGGCCTCGAGGACCTCAACCAAAACCCTGTCACCAAGTGGTTTCACGTTCATATTTCGCCTCCATTTTCATTTTTACGGTTATATTGCGATCAATGTTTTAGCACTCATGTAAAATGAGTGCTAAGGTACTCATTATAGAAAAAACTGCCCAGATGTCAAGCCTTTTTTTTCTAAATTGTGTTTCTATATGTCGTTATATTTAAAAGTGTTATATCATCGAATTAGCACTCACTAAATGCGAGTGCTAAAACCCGAGTATAAATCACCTGTAATTAATGCATGGTAAATCAAAGCGGGAATACCGGCAGGATCACCCTAAACGGATCATTCCTTTAAATATCAACTGCGGACATACTGTTATGGCGTTTTTGGTATACTTCGAAATAAGCGCCGCGTCCCCGCCGGTCGCCACTATTTTTAGCTTCTTGCCATATTTTCGACGGAAACGGTCGATCATCCCGTCACACAGGTCCGCGTATCCCAGCACTATGCCTTTATTCATGCTCGACCTTGTGTCCCTTCCGATCATACCTTTCTCGGCCTTTATCTCTATTTTGGGCAGAAGCGCGGTATTTTTTACAAGCGACTCAAGAGCGAGGCGGAGTCCAGGAAAGATAAGGCCACCCTCATAATCGCCCTTCGGGCTCACGATATCGAACGTGACTGCCGTTCCAAAATCCATGATAAGAGCCGGTGCGCCGTAAAGTTTTAGCGCCGCGTACGCGGTAACAAGCCGATCCTGTCCCACTTCTTTCGGCTTTTTGTAATTTATTCGCATGGGGACGTGTACATCCCTCCCGACCATGATGATCTTACTCCCCGGGAAAACGGCCCTTAAAGCTTTTTTGACCGAATGTTCTACCGGTGGGACCACGCTGACGACCATGACCTTAGTAACGGACTTTGCCGTCCCTTTAAGGTTTTTTAACAAAAAATGACGCACGGGCATATCCCCGGCTGTACGCAGGGAAAAACTATTTTTGAGCTTTTTCCCGTCATAAACGGCAAAGGAGGCGTTCGTGTTACCTATATCTATATACAGTTCAAGTTTTCGTTTCATCTGCATAAAATAACATCCCCGCTAAATACCCGTTTTACTATCCCGTTTGAGTTCCGGACCAAAAGCGCGCCTTTTTCGTCGAGATCGAACGCCAGACCCTCTATTACCCCGTTATGCACGTCTATTTTAACATTGCTGCCAAGAATAAGTGACTTCTGCCTGCATTCATCCCGCAAAGCCATGAATCCCTTTTCCCGGAACGTGCAATAATCCCTTTCAAATTCCTCCAGTATTATCTTCACGAACTCTGCCCGGTTTATGTGCTTTCCGTATTCGACCTTTAGAGATGTAGCTCCGTCCGGCAGATCATTTTCCGACGTATTAACATTTATCCCTATCCCCAATATCAGAAAATCCACCATGTCGGGCTGGGCCTTGATCTCGGTCAGGATACCGCAAAGTTTCTTCCCTTTAACATAAAGATCATTCGGCCATTTCACCCCGGGCTCGATACCGGACATCACACGGACAGCACGCGCCACGGCGATCGCGGCAATAATCGTTAGCGCCGGGATCTCATCCGCCCCGACATCGGGCCGCAAGACCAGGGACATATATATACCTCCTTTGGGCGATATCCATTTTCTACCCATGCGCCCCCTGCCCTTTGTTTGCCTCTCCGATAAGACAACCGTCCCCTCCGGCTCCCCCTTTTCCGCGAGGCCGTATGCTACCTCGTTCGTGGACGAGGTGCTCTCAAAGTCATATATCGCCTTACATCCGATCGTCTTGGTATCCACGGAACCGCTTATGTCGTATCCGCGTAACGCGTCCGGAACACCATGAAGCCTGTACCCCAGATGAGGAACGGCTTCTATCTCAAACCCTTCTTCTCTTAATTTGGTTATGTATTTCCACACCCCGGCCCGGGTAAACCCCATCTCGGACGAGATCTCCTCTCCTGAAATGAATTTTTCGCCGTTCTCGCGGAATATCCGCAATATCTTCTTCTTTACTTCATATTCCTTATGTTCTTTCATAACTCCCGATCTTTTCGTGTATATATCCGTGGAAGAGCTATTATAATCCATCGAGGAGTGATATCAAACAAATTTTTGGGAAGCCCCCGCCTTTGGTGACTAGGGAAACCAAGACCAGATATTTCTCATCCGGCAAGCAATATCACGGTGATCCAGCCCGCGAGCGGGAGTATAACTTTTTCTAGCACTCCCAAATAAAGAAGGCCTATCAGGATGATAAATCCATAGCGGTTAAGCCACCAAAGCCGTGACGCGGTTTTGGCGTTAAGGACAGAGAACAACATTCCCGAACCGTCAAGCGGCGGTATTGGGATCAGATTGAACAAGCCCAGTATCAAGCTTATGATGATACCGTTGAGAAGAAATGTCCAGACAAGAGAACCCCGCGGGAATAGACCGGTCTTAAACATCACGGCAAAAAATACCGCTAAGACAAAATTGGATAAAGGGCCGGCAAGGCTTGCCAGGAATATCCCTTTTCGAGGGTCACGGAAATTATTGGGGTTAATTGGAACAGGTTTTGCCCAGCCGAGAATAACAGGCGACCCGCTAAAAGCGAGAAGTAACGGCAATAACACCGTCCCTATCGGGTCGATATGCGCAAGCGGGTTCAGGGTGAGGCGTCCCGCTTCCCGGGCAGTCGAGTCGCCGAGGCGGAACGCCGCGAGACCATGCGAGAACTCGTGCACGGACAATACCACCGCGAATACCGCTATCGATATTAACACGTTCATCTTACGGCCGATCTCTGAGACAGATTAAAACGGATCACCGTATGGTCAACCCCATACGCTTTAGCGCCTTATTCATGCGGTCAAGGGCCTCGCCAACGCTCGCCCCTTCTGTAAGATTGTTCTTGCAGATCGCGGCATACCCCCGGCGATTCCTGATCTTAAAAGTCTCCACCTGGGACGGCGACAGTTTGCGCAACGTTTTTACTTTACCCATCTTTTTCCCGACCTCCCTGTATTTATCGACATCAACGCTCGCCAAGTCCTATTTCAACGCTTTAAGATACTTGTAGTAATCGGCATCCGTCGTGAGGATTATAGTCGTGTTGCCGTCGATAGTGTCCTTATAGGTCTCAAGTGTCTTGAGGAACGAATAGAACTCGGGATCTTTGTTATACGCCGCCGCGTATATCCCGATAGCTTCGGCATCGGCTTTCCCCCTGAGGCCCTGGGCCGTCCGGTAAGCTTCCGACGTGATCTGTTTAAGCTCCTTTTCCTTCTGCCCCATTATCTCTTCGCTCTTCCCGCGGCCTTCGGACCTGTACTTTTCCGCGGCTCTTTTCCGCTCGGATATCATCCGGTCATATACTTTTTTCCTGACATCTTCAATATAATTTATCCTTTTTATCCGAACGTCCACAAGTTCTATCCCGTACTGAGGCGCGAGTTCTTTGGCCCGCACAAGTATCTCCCCTTCAAGCTCGTGACGCCCGTTCGTTATCTCTTCCAAAGCCTCTTCAGCCAGAGCGACCGTCTCCTCCTGCTCCTCCAGCTCGAGGATCCTGTTAGAGTCCCTGATCGCCTCGACAAGAAGATGCGCCGTCACCACATCCCGTGTCGCGGAATTGATTATATCGTCAAGCCTGGCGTGGGCGCCCCTTTCGCTGCCGACGGACTGCAGGAACCTGAGCGCGTCAACGATCTTCCATCTTGCCGTCGTATCGACCCAAATATATTTTTTGTCGGACGTGGGGATCTGGTTCGGGTCGCCATCCCATTCGAGAAGCCTCTTATCGAATAATTGGACCTGCTGCATGAACGGCATCTTGAAATGGAGCCCGGCTTTAACGATAGGCCTGCCGACAGGCATCCCAAACTGCGTAATGACCGCCTGTTCTGTCTCCGAGACAAGGTACACAGAACCCGTCAATAACACCGATATTATAAAAGCGCTCATGACCAGAACTGCTTTAGCTATATTGTTCATTGGTC
This sequence comes from uncultured Planctomycetia bacterium, assembly GCA_964580895.1. Taxonomy (GTDB): domain Bacteria; phylum Omnitrophota; class Gorgyraeia; order Tantalellales; family Tantalellaceae; genus CAZOMD01. The sequence continues at coordinate 7,639 of CAZOMD010000049.1, forward strand.
GCCTCCTTTTTCATCGAGCCGTAAAAGCGGTAAGACGGAGCTTTCCGCGGGATCTATCACGAATTTCCTTTGCGATCTAGGCAGCGACTCCTGCATAGTCTCCAAATACAGCCTTTTTTTTGTGATCTCGGGGGCTTTCTGGTATTCTTCCCATGTGGCTATGAACCTTTCCGCTTCGCCTTTGGCGCGGTTGATCTTATCCAGGCTATAACCCTCCGCTTGCCGTATGGTTCTTTCCGCCTCACCTTTCGCTTTCGGTATACCCTTATTATAATCTTCCCACGCCTCGTTTATCATGCGTTCCTTTTCCTGCTTAGCCTCATTTACCTCGTTAAAGGCCGGCTGAACAAGGTCGGGAGGATTGACATCAAGAAGTTTTACCGTGACGACATCTATACCTGTCCCGTACACATCCATCAGTTCCTGTAACTGCGTTTGCGCGAAATGCGCTATCTCCTCCCTTTTTGTGGTCAAAGTCTCGTCGACCGTATAGTCCCCGCAAAGCCTCCGCACCACGACCTCGGACATATCCCGGACATTGCCGACGGGATTACGCGTCCAAAAAAGAAGTTTAACCGGGTCCAGGACCCTGTATTGAACGATCCACCGGACATCGAGTATGTTGAGGTCACCCGTAAGCATTAGGGATTCTTCTGGATATTTCCGGGCCTCGTACACGCTCTTGATCCCCGGACTGGTCGTCCTGAAACCGAACTCTTCCTTGAAGATCTTTTTTACTTTGATCGGGGTCACCCTTTCGATACCGAACGGGAATTTAAAATGCAACCCGGATTCGGTCGTCCTCACGTACCTGCCGAACCTTTGCACCACTCCGGCCTCGTCAGGCCCGATCGAGTAAAACGCCCCCTGAAGAGCAAGCACCGCTAAAAGCGCGGCGATAACGAGGGGAATGAACTTTGAATAATCCTTCCCGAATTGCTTTATCTTCTCTGCCTCTTCCCTGAAAAGATCGTCTGGCGAACGAAAATCTTCCATTTAACTACCTCCGCTTATTTTGGCCATCTCACGATTGCGCACGTTAACGCTCTACGCGTTAAACTAATTATAGACGAAACGAAACTAATATTCCAGAAAAGTTAATAATAATTTTTAGTGCAGCAAACATTCCATAGCCGCTTGGTTACAGTTCAGCGATTCACAATAAGATAAAAGCTATGTGCTAAAGGATGAATACACCGGGATATGCCGAGAATTTAGTGAAGTCTTGCGCGTCCTGGCCCGCCATACGGACGGCTGGAGTGACGGGAAGGATGCTTTTGAGCATTGAGCGGGCTATGGCCGACAGGATATGAATAATTTAAGCTTCCCCGCTAAGCTACGCCTGAAGAACAAAAATAACAAATAGACCGCGAGAAGCGCAAAAAGCATCCTTCCCGCGGATAACCGAACTATTACGCACGCCACTTGATAGAAAAGTCGAGAATCGATCGCTCCGTTCAATGGAGCCCCACCCGGGCTAAAGCCCGCTTTTCCCTGGGCGGAATACTCAAACGGCCACCACTTATCCGCGCCCTGAAGGGCGCGGTTTTAGGCCGCGTAGTATAAAAAAAACCCGCTATAAAAGCGGGTTTTTTTACCGAACTGGTAGCGGGGGACGGGATCGAACCGTCGACACTACGGGTATGAGCCGTATGCTCTAACCAGCTGAGCTACCCCGCCATAATATAATCGTTATGACCGAGTTCACATTATAGTTCAAAGATTTTGCCTTGTCAATTTTGGTGTTATATTACAAACGTTAGGGACCTTGTTGTTCCCTGGTTCTCAACATCTCCCGCTGTGTCCCTTTATAGTAGGGGCGTATCGCAATACGCCCCTACTATAAAAGTTCAAATCCGCATATTTAAATCCCGAAATACGGAACAAATTCGAAATTCTTGTTTCTTGCTTCTCTCTCCGAACTAACGAACCGGTTAACCGGCAAACTGGCTAACTACCTAAAGCACCTCTCCTATCCACCCTCCGCCGATGACTATCTCCCCTCGATAGAACACCGCGGCCTGTCCGGGCGTCGGGGCGAACTGCGGTTCGGAGAACCTGACAACGGCTTCGCCCGCCGCTCTCGGTCCCACCGTAGCCTTAACCTTTTCCCCGCAATATCTTATCCGCGCGTAACACTCCAATGTTTCTTTTTCGTTCTCCGGGACCAGCCAGTTGAACCCGGCGACGCGAATAGCACTATTCATCGCTTGCTCTCTTTTCCCGACCGTTATAGTGTTCCGCTCGGGATCTATTTTGAGAACATATACGGGCTCCGCGGCGCTTACACCCAACCCTTTCCGCTGGCCGACGGTATATGAAGCTATCCCCTTGTGCTTCGCTATGACCTTACCGGACGCGTCAAGTATGTCACCCGGGATGAACGCCTTTATGCCGCGTTTTTCAAGATATCCGCGATAATCCCCCTCGGCCGTGGCAAAACAAATATCCTGGCTGGACTTTCTATCAGCCGTTAAAAAATTGTTTTTTGCCGCTATCTCCCGAACTTCCTCTTTTTCAAGATCCCCGAGCGGGAATTCGACAAACGGCAGTTTCTCTTTAGCTATATCATACAAAAAATACGACTGATCCCTATTCTTATCTTTACCTTCGGCCAGAAAATGACAGCCGTCCTTAAAAATTATCTTGGCGTAATGCCCCGTGGCTATTTTCCCAGCCCCAAGCTCTTCGGCCTTTCTGAAAAGACTCCCGAACTTTATCTTACTGTTACAGTAAACGCAGGGGTTGGGCGTCCTGCCGCGCGCGTATTCTTCCTCAAAATATTTTTTCACTTCTTTGTCGAATTCACTTGAAAGGTCCACTACATAGAAAGGTATGTTTATTTCTTCGGCCACGCTTCTGGCCAATTGTATCGCCTCAAGCGAACAGCAAAGCTTTTCGCCTTCGGCCCCGCACTCTTCCTTCGGCCACGTTTTAATGGTTATCCCTATAACGTCATGCCCTTGCTCCTTAAGAAGCAAGGCGGCGACGCTTGAATCGACCCCGCCTGACATCGCGGCAATAATACGCACCTGGCCTACCTCCTCGCGATAAAACTTTCCGCGCCTTTCGAATATTTAAGAATTATATCGCCCCCTGAGTTTTCGGCGAATATCACAAAAATGCCGCCGAGCTTTTCCGCCAGAGGGATGCCCTTATCGCTCCCTAGGACCATCATGCCCGTGGCGAACGCATCCGCCCGGACGCAATCCGGCGCGATGACCGAAACACTTGAAAGCTTTTTCTCGATCGCCTTGGAAGTGGCGGGATCTACTATGTGGGAAACGACGGTATCCCCGCCCTTGTCGACGATAAAATTCTCGTAATCACCGCTCGTTGTAACAGATTCGCCGTAAAGCCCCAGCGTCAGAGCTATCCCCGAAACACCGGGCTTCTGTAAGCCGATCATCCATTTCGCGCCGTCGGATCTTTTTCCGCAGCGGATATCGCCTCCGGCGTTTATCAGGTAGGACGTAATGCCGGACTTTTCGAATGATCCCGCCATCCGGTCGACGATATATCCGACCGCGATCCCCGAGAGGTCTATCCAAACACCTTCACCGAGAGTTATCTTTTTCCCTTCTTCCTCGATCAGTATATCCCTCCAGCTTACCCCTTCTTTAATGTCCGGGATATTCCGAAGGATCTCTTCCGGCATATCCGAATAAAAACCCTTAGCTTTAAGAACGGGCGCTATCGTGACATCAAAAGCCCCTTCTGTCGATCGGCTCACCTTTACGGAGCTCTCTAATACATCAAAAAGCTCGTCGCTTACGCTCATGCTCCGGCGGAGGTTCAACTGGTTCAGCTCGCTTTCGGTGTCGAACGCGCTTAACTTCTTTTCAAGAACCCTTGCCTCGGCCAGGACCGCATTTACTTTTTCCTCAAGCTCTTTCGCGAACAAGGAAACGTTCCTTACTTTAATATCCACAAACGTCCCCATCAGCAGATCTGTCCGCGAGTAATCTCCAGACGTTCTCCCCGCGCAACCGGAGATCGCGGGAACTAACATCGCTATAATCAGAATAAATTTTGTCATCGTGTCACCCTGCCTACCGGACCCGAAAAGTCCAACTTGAGACCGTTGAAAAAGTGTTCTTTTGATGTTAGGCGGGTGGCGCGCAGGGCATCGAGCGACAGGACCCGCCTATAAAAATACACGCGACACAACATCTAGCGATCAT
>CAZOMD010000049.1:11832-15863 GCA_964580895.1 uncultured Planctomycetia bacterium
GATCTCACTCAAAGATTTTGCACTAACATATCGACATCCACGTACTGCATGAAAAGCTCGATGGCAAGGTTGACCTTCTTTTTGTCTCTGGTCTTGATCTTCACAGTAAGGTCGTGCACTTTCGAGGCGATATCGTACGTGTTACAGCGGGTCAGGAGCGTTGGTATCCCCGCCTTTCGAAGAGCGTCATACACCCGTCTTTTAGGAAGAAGCCCGCCCGAGAGAATGAGCCCCGCGATAGGTTTTGGTTTCCGGAACTTCCCAAGATGAACCTTTATCAGCATGTTTATAAGGTCCGTCCGGTTCCCGGGCGTTATAAGAAGACATTCCTCCTGGAGGTACTGCTCCGCTTCCCTCACTTCCATAGCGCCCACCAGCACTTTTCGTATCTGGTTCTCGAGCTTCCCTTCCCCGCATAGCACTTGCATATCGATATCTTCCTTAAAATCGCGCATCGTCGGCGCCTCAAGCATATCAAAATAAGGGACTACTCCAAGAACCGGAATATCAAGCCTGGCAAGCCCCTTACGCACATAGCTGTTTATCTTCTCATATTTTTCCGGGAGGACCTTATTGATTATTACCCCGGCAAGCTTAACGTCCATACGGTCGAAAACCGATTTATTGAGCATGATCTCGTCAATGGCCCTTCCGATACCTCCGGTGGAAATAAGTATTACCCTTGAATCGAGCATCTTCGCTACCGCGGCGTTCGAAAGATCAAAAACCGACCCTACCCCGGCATGCCCCGTACCCTCTATTACAACGAGATCTTTCCCGTCGGATATTCTCTCAAAAGCGTTCTTTATCCTTTCCTCGGCGTCCGCGGGCCCCTCTCCGTCAAGGAACTTTTCCGTATATCCCCTTTCTACCGCGATAGGCGACATATCTTTCAGGTTCTTTCCAAAATGGAAAATGTCCTCCATAAGGACGGAATCCTCATCGACCTTGCACCCTTCCGCCACCATATACCTCTGCCCCACTGGTTTTATAAAGCCTATCTGCGGATATCTCTTTGAAAGCGAGGAGATGAGTCCGAGGGAGATAGTGGTCTTTCCCACGTTTTGGCGGGTTGCGGCGATAAAAATGCGTTTAGCGCGGCGAAGTCCGAAAACTTTTTCCCAGAGGTCTATATAGGTTTTCATATGTCCTTCTCAAATGAACTCCGGTTATCAACCCAGGTCCATTTTCGCCTCCCAAAATACATCTCCGACTTTAGAACGATTGGTCTTTCGACGGGAATACGCCTTTTTCTGTCTCTTCTTTAAATTGAACGATAGCGTTTTTTATGGCAGGACCGACATCTGTATATTTTTTTACGAATTTAGGAACGAACCTGTCGAAATACCCTATTATATCGTGCGTCACAAGGACCTGGCCGTCACACTCTCTTCCCGCCCCTATTCCGATCGTCGGGATCGATATGGTCCCTGTTATTGTTTTTGCCAAAGATGCCGGGATGCATTCAAGAACAACGGCGAAACATCCGGCCTCGGCAAGAGCCAAAGCGTCCTCCGTTATCTTTTTCCCCGAATCATCATCCTTTCCTTGCACTCTATAGCCCCCGAGCTTATTGACGCTCTGCGGCATCAACCCTATGTGTCCCATTACCGGGATACCCGCGTTAACTATCGCCTTTATCCGCGGCACTATCTCTATCCCGCCTTCCACCTTCACCGCTTCGCATCCGGCCTCTTTGAGGAACCTCCCGGCGTTACGTACCGCATCCTCATTGCTCGGCTGGTACGACATGAACGGCATATCACCGATTAAAAGCGCCCGCTTCACGCCGCGCCTGACAGCTTTTGAGTGGTGCAGCATCTCGTCCATCGTTACCTGTATAGTGGAACCGTATCCAAGCGCGACCATGGCAAGAGAATCTCCGACCTGCACTGCGTCAACCCCGCTTTCATCGATAAAAGCGGCCATAGGAGCGTCAAACGCCGTCAGGATAGTTATTTTACTGCCGGCCCTTTTCTTCTCTATAAGGTCCCGTGGCACGACCTTTTTGACAAGTGACATTTGTATATTACCCTCCCGCCGGAACGCGTTTTGGGCGAGCCATTCATCTCGCCCCATCTAATATCCTGGCAACAAGATGGTTACCCCGTATCGGCATAAAATGGATACCATCGCAAAGTTCTCGTATGGAAGCCATTATCTCGATGGCTATATCCACGGCTTCTCCTTCGACGTCGGACGCCTTTTCCAGCCTGCTGATAGTCTCCCCGGGGACGACAACACCCGGGATATTATCGTTCATGTATCGGGCCATCTTAGCCGATCTTAAAGGAACTATCCCTCCCAAGAGCTTCACTTTTTCCCTTAGCCCGCCCAATCCTTTGACAAACTTTTCAAAGATCCCCCGGTCGAATACCGCCTGGGTCTGAAAAAAACGGGCGCCTTCATCTATCTTCTTTGACATCTTTATTATTTCGGGCTCGAGAGGATCGGCCCCGGGATTAACGACAGCCCCGATATAAAACTCGGGGTTCCCGTCCAAAGCATGTCCCGTAAAATCCCTCCCCTCCTGTAATTCATGAGCCGCTCGCAAAAGGTTTACTGAATCCAGATCATAGACAGCCTTTGCCTCGGGATGGTCCCCCAAAAGAGGATGGTCCCCCGTCATCACAAGTATATTCCTTACCCCAAGAACGTACGCAGATAAAAGATCCGACTGCAGAGCTATGCGGTTCCTGTCCCTGCAGGTCACCTGGCATATCGGTTCATATCCCTCATCTATAAGAACCCGGCTGGTCACGATCGACCCCAGACGCATCACCGCGCTCTGCTGATCCGTAACGTTAACCGCGTCAACCTTGCCCTTAACGCATTTTAATTCATCAAGCACGGCTTTTAGAGACACGCCTTTTGGAGGACCGATCTCGGTCGTAACGACGAATTTCCCGCTCTCTATGGCCTTCTTGAACTCAAACATACTGTCTCCTGTATGCCCTTAGAACATTTCTCATAAGTATCGAGACCGTAACCGGCCCGACCCCTCCCGGGACCGGTGTTATAAACCCCGCCTTTTTTTCCGCCTCGTCAAACGCCACATCCCCGACTATTTTTCCGCCAACCTTATTTATACCCACGTCTATGACGAAAGCCCCGGAAGATATCCAATCTCCCTTCACCATTTCGGCCTTGCCGACGGCGACTACCAGGATATCCGCCCTGGACGCGTAATCCGCCACATTATCTTTTTCGGCCGTACCTAAATGACATACCGTCGTCGTCGCCATTTCGTTCAGGAACATCAGGCTTAACGGTTTACCCACGATCGCGGAGTGCCCGATGATAACGACTTTCTTCCCGTACAGGTCCACGCCCTTTACCGTCAATATCTTCATTACCGCGCCAGGTGTGCACGGCACGATATCCGCTTCTCTCCTCAGTATCTTGCCCAGATTGAGCGGATGTATCCCTTCCGCGTCCTTGGCCGGGTCAAGAAGAGATACCACCCTGTCGTGTTCGATCCCTTCCGGCAACGGTTTCTGCACTATGACGGATGTAACACTTTTGTCTTCATTAAGTTCCGCGATATGCCCGGCCAGATCTCTTATAGACACGGACTTCCCAAGATCAACGCTCTCAAAATCTATCCCTACAAAACCGGCTGTTCTTTTCTGCATCTCGACATATATCGCCGCGTCCGCGTACCTCCCGATAGAAAGAGAAACAAGTTTTGGAGTTTTACCGACAGACGTTCTCAACGCCTGTATCTTCTCCCTAACGGCGGAATTCATCTCTTCCGCTATCGCTTTTCCGTTTATGATCTCCGCCATAGATCATCCTTTTCGCGCTTCTCGCGCGCCGCCGATGTCCCTCAACAGCGTTCTTTCCGATCTTTCAATGCCTTTACGAAGACTGGGAATAATAGTCTTAGCGCGCCCGACAAAACCTTTGTCTTTTATCTTAACAATATTGACCATCGCGTTGACCTCCGCCGAAAAAAAGGCCGCTTTGAGCATGTACATAGCGCATAAAATATCGCTTTGCAGCCATTTCCTAACATTGCCGGAGCTCTT
>CAZOMD010000050.1:0-15373 GCA_964580895.1 uncultured Planctomycetia bacterium
GAAGTCAAGAAGTTAGAGATTAAAAACGAATAGAACCACCCGCAGGATAAGGTGCGCGTATATCCCCGCCACTAAGTCGTCAAGCATTATGCCCCATCCTCCAGGTAAAGCCTCCAGGCTTCTCGCGGGCGGCGGCTTAATGATATCGAAAACGCGGTATAAGATAAAACCAACGAGGTATATCCACCAATTTCTTTCCAGCCCCATAAAGACCGGAAATATGCACGCGAATTCGTCGATCACGACGACGTGCGGGTCTTTTTCACGCGACGCATCTTCGACCTTGCCGGACGCGATGACCCCGGCAAAGAACAGAATTATAAAAACGATGAGGTATGGAATTATAAACGGCTGAAAAAAATAAACAAGTCCGAGGCCAAAGAAGCTTCCGACTGTCCCGGAAGCTATCGGGCTCTCCCCCGCCCCCAGGACCGTCGCTATCTGCCAAGAAAGATCTCTTTTATTCTCCATACGCCGCCTTAACCTTTACCAACACCGGGTGTTAGAAAAGATCATTTACCGTTGAATAGATATTTTTTGTTGCCGACAAGGTACGACAGCCCGCTTATGAGCGTAAGGACCGCGGTTATCAGCATAAGGATGAATATCAGCTGACGGTACCAATATTCAAAATCGGCATTCCAGAAACCGAACGCCCCTACCCCCGATTCTTTGATGATAATAAAGATGAGCACTACGAATATTGAGAACATCTGCGACACCGTCTTGTGCTTGCCGCCCATCCCCGCGGAGAGAACTTCGTTATGAGCGAGCGCCACAAGACGTATGCTGGTTATCACCAGTTCCCGCAATATTATAATGACCACTATCCAGGCCGGTACAAGCTTCATCTCGACAAAGGCGAGGAAAGCCGAAAGAACGAGCACCTTATCGGCCACGGGATCCATGATCTTGCCGAACCGGGAAACGATATTGTTCTTTTTGGCGATATACCCGTCGACGTAATCGCTGAACGCCGCGGCGATAAAGACCAAGAAAGCGAGTGCCTTGAAATAAATCCCTTTTGAAAAAAGAAAGAACATGAAGATAAAAGAGAGAAAGATCCTCGCCACGGTTATCTTGTTCGGAAGGTTCATATCGCTTCCCCCAAAAGATCATATTCCATCGCGCCGGTTATACGCACATCGTGGAACTCGCCTATCTTAAGGCCTTTGCCTTTCACGTATATGACACCGTCAACTTCAGGCGCGTCCATCCGGCCTCGCCCGACATATTCCCCATCGGGAGACTCTCCTTTTTCGTCTATGAGGACCTTTTCCACCCTGCCGTAATATTTGAGATTGTTTTCCGCGGATACCTTTTGCTGCAGTTCCATTACCCGCCCAAAACGCTCCTTTTTCGCGTTTTCGGGCACCTGGTCTTTCATCCCGGCGGCGGGGGTGCCGTCTTCCCTCGAATAAACGAACGCGCCAAGCCGGTCGAACTTTGTCTCGCTAAGAAAATCAATAAGTTCCGAAAATTCCTCCTCGGTCTCGCCGGGGAACCCCACGATGACCGACGTCCGCAGAACCACATCCTTAATTTTATAGCGCAGCTTCGCGATAAGGTCAATAACTTCTTTTTTTGTATGCCGGCGGTTCATCGCTTTAAGCACACGGTCATTTATATGCTGTATGGGGAGATCCACATAATCGCAAATATTGTCACGCGAGGCGATGACCTCCATCAGTTTTTCGGTAAAATGAACGGGATGCGTGTATAAGAGCCTTACCCATCCGTCCTTCATCGCGCCGGAGAGCGCGGCCAAAAGCTCGGGTAGTTCCGATCCCTTTGCCCTGTCCAAGCCGAAAGAAGTTGTGTCCTGGCCGATAACGATAAGTTCGCGTATGTCGCGCTCCTTCTTGAGTATCTTAACTTCTTCGAGCACCGAACTTATCGTCCGGCTCCGCCTGGGGCCTTTCAGAGAGGGTATCACGCAATATGAGCACCTGTTGGAACAACCTTCCTGTATCTTCACGTACGCGTAATGCCTGGCGGTAAGGAGTTTCCGCGAATATCCGTGGTCGTACAAAAAACCGGGGTTTTCGCTCACTTCCCTTACCCTCTCTCCCGTCAGTTTGTCCATAAGTTCGGGAATCTTCACAAAATCCGACGTCCCGAATACCGCGTCTATCTCTTTTATCTCGTCCAGGAGCTCGGCGGGATATCTCTGAGGGAGGCAGCCCGAAACAATAAGACGTTTTATCTTGCCGCGCCTCTTCATCTCGGCAAGCTGGAGTATAACGTTGACTGATTCCTGTTTGGCGTCGTCTATAAAACCGCAGGTGTTCACTATGGCGACATCCACGCCTTCGGGTGTTTCGCTCACGGAAAAGCCATTCTTTTCGAGAAGCCCGAGAAGGACCTCACTGTCGAGAAGATTACGGGGACAACCAAGACTTATCAGGCATGCTTTCTTCATTGAGGGGCTAGTCCAAACGCGCGACAAACGACGCCCCTACCAGAATGCCGTCGCGCGACACTTTTATGTTCTTCACGACGCCGGACGCGATCTTGCCGAAAGAGCGGCCATTCAGGCTGAATTTCAGTTTTTCGGCCTTCCCCGTCCAGATAGTGAACGGACCCTCGCCTTCCCACTCTTTTTTCGTTCCGGCCCGCAGGATACCCGAGAAAAGTTTCTCTTTTTCGTCCGATATCTCCATCCATACGTCCTCATCGGCCGAAAGCTCAAGCGTCACGATCTTATCCGCCTGAACCTTGAATAGCGGTATCTTCATCCGAGATTTTTCTTCTTTCGCGAGATCGATTTTCGCCACGGTGGATACCGGGGCCTCTTTCGGGGCCTCTTTTTTTGCCCGAGTATCGGCCGGGACCTTCTCCTCCCGCTTAGCTATTTTCACTATTGATGGCTTCCCCGCGCGAGTGCCGGAGACCGGCATAAGTTTAGCGCGCAGCATCATCGCGCCTACAAGCGCCACGATGACCAGAACGACCGTCAGGACCGTTATGACGACCGTATTTAAGCCGTCCCCGGAAATGATCTCCTCCGGCGTGGCCTTTTTCTCCTCCCGTTTCCTCACATCGGGGCTGAACTTGATGCCCTTCTCGGAAGAAGGGATATTCTCAAATTCGGTCATTATCGCGCCATGCTCCAACCCGAGGAATTCCGAATATTTTTTCATAAAACTTTTTAGATATATCTGCCCTATATCATTGAACGCGCCGTCCTCTATCTTAGATATGATCGAAGTATGGATACGGCTCTTATGACAGGCTTCGTCCCGGGTTAGTTTTAGCTTTTCCCTGGCGCTCTGGAAGATTTTCCCAATCTCTTTGGCCGTCGCCATATCGTCACCCCTTAGCCTCATCGACACTTTCGACAAGGATCTCTCTTGGTTTAGAACCGTTATACGCTCCGACTATGCCTTCTTCCTCCATTATGTCTATCATCCGCGCCGCGCGCGTGTACCCGACGCGCAGTTTCCTTTGTATCATCGACACGGAGGCCTGCTTGGTCGCCACGACTATCCGTACAGCCTCCCTGTAAAGATCGTCTTTTTCCTGCTCTACCCCAAGCGCCTTATGATCCTGTTTAGCCACGGCATCCTCGATATACTGCGGTTCTCCTTGTGATTTTATGAACTTAACGAGGTTTTTTATCTCGCTGTCGCTCACAAGGCTGCACTGCCCCCGGATAAGCGCCGTCTCCCCCGGTTCCATAAGAAGCATATCCCCGCGTCCAAGCAGTTTTTCGGCCCCGTTCGCGTCCAGAACCGTGCGCGAATCCACTTTCGACGCCACCTTGAACGATATCCTCGCGGGGAAGTTGGCTTTAATGACCCCGGTCACCACGTTCACGGAAGGCCGCTGAGTGGCAAGCACCATGTGTATACCCGCCGCGCGAGAGAGCTGCGCTATCCTCATTTTCGCGCCTTCGACATCCTGATGCGCCACCATCATAAGATCGGCCAGCTCATCGACTATCACGATGATATAAGGCAGTTTCTCCTCACCCTCTTTCCCGTTGAACTGTTCCCGGTAGGCCGCGATATTCCTGACGCCTTTAGACGCGAAGATATTGTATCGCCGGTCCATTTCCGCGACCACCCATCCCAGCGCCGCCGCCGCTTTTTTAGGGCTTGTCACGATCGGCGAAGCGAGGTGCGGTATCCCCTCGAACATCATGAGCTCAACCCTTTTGGGGTCTATCATCATGAACCTTAGTTCGTCCGGTTTCGCGTTGCAAAGAAGGCTCGATATCATCGTATTTATGCATACCGTTTTCCCTGAACCCGTAGCTCCGGCTATTAAAAGATGCGGCATCTTCGCCAGGTCCGTGATGATCGGTACGCCGAACAGGTTTTTGCCCAGCGCCATCTTGAGCAGAGAACTTTCCTCGTGGTATTCTTCGGATTCTATAACATCGCGGAGCATGACCAGCTCGCTGATCGCGTTAGGCACCTCAATGCCGATCGTACCCTTTCCCGGCAACGGCGCCACTATCCGGATATTGGCCGATTTTATCGCAAGGGATATGTTATCGCTGAGCGAAGTGATCTTGTTGACCTTAGTCCCTATCGCTGGCTCAAGTTCATACATCGTTATTACCGGACCTTGGTTTATCTTGACGACTTTGGCCTCAACCCCGAAATCAAGCAGGGTCTTTTCCAAAATAGCGGCGGTATTTTTAAGGTCCTCTTCACGCTCTTTCGCGTTAATTTTCGGGGCCGCTTTTAAAAGCGACACGGGCGGGAGCTGATACTCCCCCTGCGCCAACGGGACTGGCGGCTGTTCGTTCACGAATCTCGGTTCAGCCTTCCTGACTTTAGGCATGACTATCTTAGGTTCGCTCGGGGGCCTCTTTTCGGGAGCTTGTTCCTCTTTTTTTATAACAAGGCGTGTCTTCCGGACGTTTTCGGCCTGTTTATGCATCTCTTCCAATTTCCGCACGATATCGACCCTCTCGTTTTTTTGTTTTCGGCCGGCAAAACTCAGCTTGAGACCTTTTTTTGACCGCTCCGCCAAGAACGAACCAGCCTCTTGTGAAAATCTCTTAGTGAGTTTCCATAGAGCCGCTATCATCGGCAAAAGGAGAAATTCGGTAGCGATAAGAAGAGATAGCACGATTATGGCGATTATAAAAACACCTGCCCCGCCCTTGCCCAGATATTTAAGCAAAAAACCCGATACCACAGTTCCGACCATCCCCCCTTGCTCGAAAGAACCGGAACGGTTCAGCACGCTGAGCATACACAGGCTGGAACTTATGGCGACGATAAGGATAAGCGTGCCGGCGATCTTAAAATAGAGCCGCTTTGACTCGATCTGTAAAAGCGATGATATCCCCCACACAAGCACTAAGATAGGGATGACATACGCGCCTTTACCCACCAGGAAACGCAGCGTCAGACCAATATACGAACCCAAGAGACCCGTCGCGTTCCGCGAGTACAGGTTAGGATCGCTCGTGTAGAAACGGTGGTCCTGTTCCGAAAAAGTAAAAAGGCTTAAAAAAAGGAACAGGCTTAACGCGAACAATATAACCGCTCTTATCTCATTTTTACGTTCAGGTTTCATATACAACTTTTCCAGTTAAACATTTATATAAAATATACCTAATAAACCCACCATAATACAATACCAACCGAAAATATATAGTTTTTTGTAGTTTATCACCCTGCCGAGAACGCTGAGGCTCGCCAATCCAAATAAAAACGCCACGGCCATCCCCGCTCCGCAATACCCCCATCTCACCGCCATCAGAGTTTCTTTTTCCAGAGTAAACAGTTCAAGCAAACCCGCGCCGAGGATAGCCGGTATGGAAAGAAGAAATGAGAAACGAAAAGCGGTTTTCCCGTCCATCCCCGAAAAAAGACCGGCCGAGATCGTCATCCCGCTTCTTGATATGCCCGGGACCAAAGCAAAAGCCTGTGCCAAGCCTACAAAGAGAGAAGAAAATATGCCCGGGGACTCCAAAACCGGTCTTTTTATCCGGCCGGCCGCTTTCGTTGAAAGAAGAACGGCTCCCGTCACCAGAAGCATGCCCACAACCGTTCGCGGCGACGCGAAAAAAACTTCTATCCTGCCCTTAAATAGAAGAGCCGCCACAACCGCCGGTACCGTCGCCGCCGCGAGTAAAAATATCTCTTTAATTTTCCGCTTCAATAATATTTCCGCGATGGCGCCTCGGAAATAAATAAGAACGGCAAAAAGTGTCGCGATATGAAGTAAAACGTCAAAAATAAGGTTCGACGACTGGGAAGCCCCGAAAAAACTGTGGACCAGGACGAGATGTCCTGAACTGGAAACCGGCAGGAACTCAGTCGCGCCCTGCACGGCACCGGATATGATAGCTTCAATGAATGTCATTTATACATCCGCGGCCTAAAACCGCGCCCTTTAGGGCGCGGATGAATTGTTCCCGCTTGAGTATCCCGCCCAAGCCTGCGCCTACTGTCAGCGAACCCCGGGCTTTAGCCCAGTTGGGCTTCATATACGGCCGGCGTAAAGATAATTTAACTTCTAGATCCCGGTATGGCCAAACCCGCCATGTGCCCTGACCGTTTCATCCAGAACATCGGTCTCGACAAATTCGGCCCGCGTCGTCTCATTGATGACCATCTGTGCCAGCCGCAGACCCCGTTTTACCGTGAAGGCCTCCCTGCCGAGATTCGTGACTATGAGGTTTATCAGGCCCCGATAGTCACTGTCGATGGTCCCGGGAGTATTAACAAACGTTATTCCGTGTTTAAGCGCAAGCCCGCTCCTCGGTCTTATTTGCGCCTCATACCCTTCGGGGAGCTCGATGTATATGCCGCACGAAACAAGCTTGATCTCTCCGGGCGCTATGTTGAGATCTCCGTCAACATCCGCGTAGAGGTCGACACCGCTCGAACCCCGTGTGGCATAAAACGGAATAGGAAGGTCTTTCGCGCTTTCCTTCCGCTTTATGTTCACCCTTATCGTCTTCATCTTTTAGGTCTATTCCGCGGTATCGCCGCTATCGGCCTGTTTAATGCTGAGTTTTACCCGATTCTGCTCGTCAATGCCTATCAACTTGACCCGTACTTCTTGGCCTTCTTTCAGGAATTCCCCTACCTCTTTGACGTATTTATTGGCTACCTCGGAGACGTGTACCAGTCCCTCCTGCCCCGGCAGGAACTCGCAAAAAGCTCCGAACGCCATTATCTTGGTTATCTTCCCATTGTAGGTCCTACCGACCTCAGGCTCCGCTGTTATTTCCTTTATCCAGTTGACGGCCTTATCCAAAGACTCTTTGTTGGACGACGCTACCTGACATGTACCATCATCCTCTATGTTTATTTCCGCTCCTGTCTCGGCCACTATCCTGCGGATCATTTTACCTCCCGGGCCGATGACATCGCGTATCTTCTCGGTATTTATCATCAGCGTGATTATCCTCGGGGCGTCCGGCGCTACATCCGCCGCGGGGCGGGAGATCGTTCTATTCATAGTGTCGAGTATCTCCAGCCGAGCTTTTTTCGCCTGCGCGAAAGCCTTTTCAAGGACATCATAACCTATCCCTTCCACCTTGAGATCCATCTGCACCGCCGTCACTCCGTCCTTAGTCCCGGCCACCTTGAAATCCATATCGCCGTAATGGTCTTCTACTCCGGCGATATCGGTAAGTATCACATGGTTCTTCCCGTCCGTGACGAGCCCCATAGCGATGCCGCTGACGGCGTCGCTCACAGGCACTCCCCCGCTCATAAGAGACAAAGAACTCGCGCACACTGTCGCCATCGAACTTGAGCCGTTCGACTCCAGTATCTCCGAAACTATTCGTATCGTATAGGGGAATTTGTCCTTCGCGGGCAATACCGGCACCAAAGCTTTTTCGGCAAGCGCGCCATGCCCTATCTCTCTTCGCCCAGGGCCCCTCATGGGCCGTATCTCGCCGACGCTGAACGGCGGGAAGTTATAGTGCAGCATAAAAGTCTTCACGTCCTCACCCATGAGCGTCTCTACCCTCTGCTCGTCATCTCTCGTCCCGAGCGTTATGACGGCCAGGGACTGAGTCTCCCCCCTGGTGAATAATCCCGACCCGTGAGTGCGCGGCAGAACGTTTATCTCCGCGGCGAGGTTCCTTATCTCTTCAAAACCTCTGCCGTCAACACGCTTGCGACTTTTGATTATGACTTCTCTTACGATCTCTTTCTCGACCACTGAAAGAGCCATCTTTACCTGGTATTCATAACCGCCGGCACTTTCGGGATCGACCTCCTCCAGAAGTTCTTTCATCAACAATTCGTTCGCCTCTATGCGTTGCTGCTTGTTAGAAAGCTGGAATATCTCCCTGATCTTGGGCGGAGCGTACTTTCGGACCGCCTCGAGGACCTTCTCATCAGGTTTCGCGTACAGGACATCCTCTCTCTTCTTTTTGCCGATCTTTTTTTGTAACTCTTTCTGGATCTTTATCAGGGGCTTTAACGCCTCATGCCCCGCCTTGATAGCCTCCATTATTTTCTCTTCGCTAAGGCGCGACGCCCCGGCCTCGAGCATGATCACGCTCGTTTCCGTCGCCACGACAACTAAATCGAGTTCGCTTTTTTCGATCTCTTGAAAAGTCGGGTTAATAACGAACTTCCCGTCGATCAAGCCCACCCTTACTCCTCCGATGGGGCCGCCAAAGGGAATATCCGATATGGTAAGCGCCGCCGACGCCCCTAACAGCGCGAGGATGTCCGAATCGTTCTCTCCGTCCGAGGACAGAACGGTCGCTATCACCTGTACTTCGTTGAGCATCCCTTCCGGGAAAAGCGGACGGATAGGCCTGTCGACCATCCTGGCCGTAAGGATCTCTTTCTCGGTGGAGCGCCCTTCTCTTTTGAAAAATCCACCCGGGATCTTCCCGGCAGCGAAAGTTTTCTCTCTATATTCTACTGTCAGCGGGAAAAAATCGCTTCCCTCCTTACCCTGGCGCGAGCACACACACGTTACCAGAACGACCGTTCCTCCATAGGTCACAGTAACAGAACCGTCTGCCTGTTTCGCGAATTTGCCGGTCTCAATGACAATTTCTCCGCTGCCTAGGTTAGTCTTCACCTGTTCTACATTCATCTCTTCACCACTTCCTTAATATGCGCAAGCATTTGTTATTTTACTTTCTAAGTCCAAGGTTCTTAACAGTTTCAAGATATTTCTCGTTATTCGACGACTTGAGATAACTGAGAAGTTTCCTGCGTTTATTGACAAGCATAAGTAGGCCTCTACGCGAGTGAAAATCCTTCTTGTGCCGTTTAAAGTGCTCTGTCAAGCTGCCTATACGTTCACTCAAAAGTGCGATCTGGACTTCGGGAGATCCCGTGTCTTTGTCATGCGCTTTGAATCTGTCGATTATCTCTTTCTTTTTCTCTTTTACTACGGACATTTTCCATCACCTCCCTCCCCGGGCAATAGACAACGCAATATACTCTGCCTACGTCCTGCGGAAATAATACTAACATATATAGAACCTTTTGTAAACTATTAATGGACCGCTTGCTACGTCAAACTCGATGGTTACATTGTAAACGATATCGAGAGGATGAACAATAGCGAAATCATCAAAAAAAGAATTTCCCGGGAGATAAACCGCCTGCCGTGCCCGTAAAAGAAAAACGTCTTATCCGTTTGAACGTTTTGGGCGTCACTAATAACCGCTTCGCGGCGCTTATATCTTCCCCTATCTGTCGTCTCAGTTCTTCTATATCTCTGAATTTTTTTTCGCTCCTAAGCAAAAAAAAAAAAAAAAGTTCGATGTTTTTCCCATATAGGTCGCCTTGAAAATTCATGAAATGGACCTCGAGGAACGGTTCTTTCCGCTTTTTCAGCTTGTACCCAAAAAATGTAGGTTTAAACCCGATATTGAGAACCCCGTCGCGGATAACACCCTCAACATCCCCTTTCACCGCGTACACGCCCGGCGGCGGGACAACTTCGTGGTGAGGGTCGATGTTGGCGGTCGGTATCCCAAAAGTCTTAGCGATACTTTCCCCTTTGACCACCGTGCCAAGAACAGATACCGGCCGTCTAAGTAATGTTCCCGAGCCGGCAAGATCACCTCTGGATATCAGTTTCCTTAACCATGTACTGCTTACTATCCTGCCGTTTTTCCTGACCGGGGGGACAACCCGCACTTCTATGCCGTTCTCCAACCCGATCGCCCGAAAAACATCCGCGTTGCCGCATTTATTTTTCCCAAAATAAAAATTCGCTCCCACATAAACAAGCCTTGTCCCCAGGGGTTTTAGCACTTCCCGGACAAAATCTTCCGGGGACATCTCCGCTATATGCCTTGTGAATTTCACGACGATAGCGGCGTCCGCGCCCATCCTGCGGAATATCGACAAGCGGTGCTCCAATGACATGATGCGCGGGGCATCTTTCACGGAACCAAAAAAAACACGGGGGTGAGGATCGAATGTAAGCACTACTTTGTCAGCCGTGTGTTCTTTTGTCCCCAGCATCTTCCTTATCACGCGCACGTGCCCGATGTGCACGCCGTCGAATATTCCGATAGCTATTACCGGGTCTTTCAGCTCCGACTGCGCCGCCTTATACCCGCTGAACACTCTCATCGAAAACCTTTCTGTCCATGCTCCTGAGCGCCGAAAGAGAAACGGCGTCATTCTCGGTAAATGCCCCCGAACGCGTACGGCGGAGTTCCGTGAGATGAGCGCCGCACCCGAGTTTCTCGCCGATATCATCAGCCAGCTGCCGTATGTACGTACCCTTGGTACACGCTACCAGAACGGACACATAGGGGATGTCTATCTTTTCCACCGTGATTTTCCGGATGTTGATTTTCACGGGCCTTCGTTCGACAGAAATACCTTTCCGCGCAAGCTCATAGAGTTTTTTCCCGCCTACCTTTTTCGCGGAGACCATCGGTGGGATCTGTTCCGATTCCCCTTCGAATCCCAAGACCACGCGCGTTATCTCTTCTGTACTGGGAAGCACTTCGCGTTTGTTTAAAATAACCCCGTCAGCGTCGCCCGTCCCAGTACGTTCCCCGAGTTTAAGAACGGCTTTATATTCCTTCTCTTCGGACAAATAACGCTCCGACAGTTTAGTCGCCTTGCCCAGCAATAGAACCAGCACCCCCGTAGCTCCCGGGTCGAGAGTCCCGGCATGCCCGACTTTTTTTATAGCGAAAGTCTTCCTGACAAGATCAACCACATCATGGCTTGTCATGCCCTTTTCTTTATCTACGACGATTATCCCGCAAGGATCTTCAGCCATACCGTCACTTCTTCCTCAAGAACCGGTTAACTTCGGCTATTACCTTTTTTTTGACCTCCCCCAGCGGGCCGGCATTCCTTATGAGGCATCCCGCCGCGCGGGGATGCCCTCCGCCGCCGAACTTCGCGGCCACCTTGTCCACGTCAACCCCTCCCTGGGAACGAAAACTCACGTTAATGTCTCCGCTGCCACCGCCGTTCTCCCTAAAAAAGATAGCCACCTCCACACCGCTTAGCGATCGGGGATAATTTATAAATTCGTCCGTCAGTATCTTCACCACGCCTTCGGTCTTTAACATCTCACGAGTAAGAGAGATATGCGCGACCTTGCCGGACTTTTCGACCTTAAGCCCGGAAAGAACCATGCCCAATAGCCTCACTTCGGACTCCGACTTTCTCTCGTAGATCTCGCGGTGTATCTTTTTAGGGTCGAGCCCGGTCTCAATAAGCTCTCCGGCGATATTATGAGTAGAGCACGAAGTGTTATTGTAATTGAACATGCCCGTATCCGTCAAAATCGCCGCGTATATAGCTCCGGCCATATCCCCGCCCACCGGAACATTTAATTTTTTCACGATCCGGTAAACCATTTCCCCGACCGAACTCGCTCCCGGGTCAACCCAATTAACCGTGCCGAAAAAATCATTGCTTGTATGGTGATCTATGTTGACGATATCAACATCCTCAGTGACACCACCGGCTATCCTCCCCACTCGGCCGAGCACCGGGCAGTCGAGAACAATATACGCGTCCGGATCGAAACCCGGAGAAACCTCTTTAAGTATTTTCCCGGACATGGGGAGAAACCGTAAGTTCTCAGGCACCTCGTCATGATCGGCCATAACGGTTTTTTTTCCCAGGCTCTTAAGCACCAGCGCCATCGCGATCTGGCTTCCGACCGAATCCCCCTCGGGATTCACATGTGAAGTTATGACGAACCTGTTTTTACTCTTAAGTACTTTGATGACCTCCTCTATCCCGTTATTCTTGCTCATCGATCCGCCTTTCCTCGTCAGCGCCGTTCGCGCCCGGCGCGTTAAGCCGCTCTTCGTTTATCTTCTTGAAAATATCATCTATCCTCGCCTTGCGTATAGGTTCGAGATCTTCACAAAAAACGACCCTGGGCATTGTCTTGATATCCATGCGCTCCGCCAGACGCCCTCTAAAAAAACTGCCCGCCCTTTTAAGTCTCTGCAGTATCCCGAGCTTCGCCTTTTTTTCCGAAAGCGGGAAGGTACAGTACACCTTCGCTATGCTCAGGTCACGGCTGACCTCGACGTGGGTGATCGCGATACCTTTGATCCAGGGATCGTTTATCTCCTCGTTGAGGATCTCGGATATCTCCCGGAGCATCATCTTCGATACTCTGTCTATACGATCTATCATGTTCTCTCCCCTCCCTGTCCTGAAAGCAGCTCCGTCATTTTCCTCAATTCGTCTTTTTTAGCGGGGAGTTTCCCGTCTATCTTGTCGGACAAGAGTTGCCTCAATATCTCACTATACTTGGGACCGGGTTCTATCCCTGTCCTCACGAGGTCCTCCCCTTTTATTGAAAGTTTTACGAACCTGTACTTCTTTATATAATCTTTTATGCGTTTCAACGCGATCGCCGAGTTTGTCTTGGCCATCAGGCACAGAAGAAGCCCGGGCTGGAATTTTTCTAAAAGCCAATATATCCCGCTCGCCGGGAGGGCCGCTCCCCTCGCGAGATCACTGAGAGCGTGCGGAGAAAACTCCTTAAACAGTCTCACATTATCGGTGACTAAACGAGTAAAAACAAACTTCCGGCACACCTCCTCCGCGGCGGAAAGGCTTAGGGAGTCGATCATAATAAGAAGGTTAGAGACCCAAAACGTCTGGAGGTCCTCCAGGGGAAAGTTTTTCCTGAACCATGACTCCATCTTCCTGAGCTTATTGAACGTCCCGCAAACATCGCGACGAAGTTCGAGCTCGGGATGTATGAACCGCAGCTCGTGCAGCTCCTTCATCCTAAGGACCGCCTTCTCGGGATGTTTTTCCCGCAGCATCAAGATAATCTCATCCCGGATCCGCTGGTTTTCCGTCCTATGGAACATCTCCCTGCTTATCGCGTGCTCTATCAAGTAGCGCGTGTTCTCCTCTATCTCAAACCCGAATCTTTGCTCGAACCGCACCGCCCGGAATATACGCGTCGGATCATCGATAAAACTCTTTTCGTGGAGAGCGCGTATTACCCCTTTCTCAAGATCGCTGATGCCGCCGAAAAAATCTATAAAAAACCCGAATTTTTTCTCGTTTATGCAGGCGGCCATCGCGTTGATCGTAAAATCCCTCCTGTAAAGATCGTCCTTGAGAGAACTGAACTCCACGACCGGAAGCGCGGCGGGCCTTTCATATACTTCTTTTCTGGCGGAAGCGATATCTATTTTCAGTTTTCTCTCAGGATGAAGCGGCGGACCAAGCCACTTCGGCCAGTCGAAAACGACCGTCGCGGTCCCGAACTTGGAATGAGTAACAAGCGAGGCCCCGTACCGATCCGCGAGCGTCTTGCCGAAACCGATCGCGTCACCTTCGACAACAATGTCGAGATCAAAGTTTTTCTTTTTAAGGATTATGTCGCGGACGAACCCGCCGACCAGGAAAACGGGTCTCGCCGCCTTGTCCGCCTCCCGCCCGATCTCCTTAATAAATCGCAAAAGCTTTCCGGGGAGGACTTTCTCCATCCTGCCGGAAATATCATGAATACCCGAGGGCCTTACTTTCTCGACCGACGGGAAAAGTGCGCCGTGCAACCCTTTGAGAACATCCGTTCGCGTTATTATCCCGGTTATCTTGCCGTCCTTAACTACAGGCAGCCTGCCCTTATCATGTTTGATGAGAATATCCCTGACCTCGTGGAGAGGCATCTCTTCGTTGATAGTAACGATGGCCGTTGACATATAACCCTTTATCCTGGAATGCCCCATCCCGCTCTTCAACGCTTTTTTTATATCGTCTGTCGTCGCGATACCCACCAGTTCCCCGCGGACATCCAAGACAGGAGCTCCTTTTACGCCATACTTAAGGAGCCGTTCTTCCACCTCGGTGACTTTCTCGTCCTCGAAAACCGTTTTCACTGGCGTCGTCATTATGTCTTTCGCCAGGAGTTCGGCCTTAACATTTTTCCGTATAAGGCTCACGATCTCGTCGCGCACCTGTTTGAACATAAGGCCTTCGACCCTCGCGCCGGCGGCGGTCGGATGCCCCCCTCCGCTGAAATGCGCGAGGACCTTGTTAACATCAACCTGTTTAAGCCGGCTTCTCGCCAGGACTTTCATTTTTGCCCCTCGCTCAAAAAACGCGAAAAGCACGGGGAAGCTCTCCACATCCTGGAGTTTATGGACTACCGCCCCCATTTCCCCGTCAAAACTCTCCGCTTCGGCGCGCGCAAAGGCCACGTCTATCCCGTTCACATTCACCGTCTCGACCGAACCGATAAGATCGATCAAGATCTCGAGCTCTACCCCCGAAAGTTCCCGGTTAAGATAAAGAGCGACCGCGTTAAGGTTGGCGCCTTTCTCAAGAAGTTTGGCGACCATCTCGACGTCAAGTTTCGTCGTACTAGCGTATGAGAGAGACCCTGTCTCCTCGTATATACCGAGGAGCATTAACGTAGCCTCAAGCGGAGTAAAGTCCATATCCCCTTTTTTAGAGAGAATCTCAAGGATGATCGAAACCGTCGCCCCGGCTTCTTTGTAAACATCCTTGTCGGCTTTTATATCCGAGCCCGAACGCGGATGATGATCGTAAATATGAACGGTAATACCTTTTTTCTGTAAAAGTTTCGACGCCGCGCCGATCCGGGAAAGATGCCTGTTATCGACTATGATGAGCCTCCGCACATCATCCATACGGCAGGTCTTCTCATCCTCAATCCCGACCCTGTCCCGTATAAGCGCCAGAAAAGAACGAACAGCCTTCTCCTCTGAACCCGGAAGCACCAGCCGTGAGTTCGGATAAAGCTTTTTAGCCGCCACGAGAGAGCTTAAAGCGTCAAAATCGGCGTTAGAATGTGTCGTTATGAGGTCCATGTTTAACGGTTCAATAGTTTAATGGTTTAATGGTTCAATAGTTCAATGGTTTAAAGTCTAACGTCAAAAAGTCTAAAGTATGAAAGTCCAAGATCCAAAGTCTAAAAATCGAAGATCTAA
>CAZOMD010000051.1:0-5783 GCA_964580895.1 uncultured Planctomycetia bacterium
GGCGAGTGTAGAGGAAAATTTTTCGCGGGAAAAAATTTTACGTCCCTGGAAGAATGCCCAAGACGGCTTACGTCGTAACAGTCTACCTATCGATACAATTTGTTCCGCGGATAGCTGACCCATTGCACGTGTTACTATAGACACCCGCTAAACATTTACGCATATTAAGCACGGAGCATATCGGTACTCTCATATTCGTTTTTTTTTTTTGCGTTTTCAACTCCAGCCGATAATGCTATTATATATGAGCCAGACTTGCACCCGGATGCGGAGATTTATTCGGAGCATTTCCTAAACAGCGCCAAAATGTAAACCAAAGGAGCGAATCATGCCTATAAATTATAACGACATACGAAAAAACGTTTTAAAGGATGTCGCTGAAAATATGTGCGTCGCCGCGAGAACAGCGCCAAAAACAAGGGGGATAGATAATCTTGTTATCGCCATATTGACCGATACCGAAAAAACTCAGGCAATAGCCGCGATGAAGAAGATCGGAGAAAGGGATTCACGCCCCAGCTTCATTCGGGACGCCGAAAATATACGGGACGCGGATTACATAGCGGTCATAGGCACTAAGAAAACCGTCCTGGGGCTTAACTGCGGCTTTTGCGGATATCCTTCCTGTGACGAATTGGCGCGGACAAAAAGCGTATGCTCGTATAATTCCATGGACCTAGGGATCGCGCTCGGATCGGCGGTGTCCCTCGCGGCAAGATCCCACATAGATAACCGGATCATGTTTTCAATCGGAAAGACCGTTGTCGAATTAGGATTATTAGGCGCTGACGTTATCCAGGCTATAGGCATTCCGCTCACGGCGACAGGCAAAAATCCTTTTTTTGACAGGAAATGAAACCTCTATCTGAATTCCATTTCAAGTTTCTGCTCGGGTTTATCCCTGATGTAGGAAATATCTTCTCTAAGTTCATCTATCGACGCTTTTAAAGCCTGTATCTCTTTTTCAAGATCGGCCTGACGGCGCGCGATATCATCCATCGAAGTGAATAATCTGAAAAGTTTTTTATCGAGCTGTTTGTCAAGAACGGCCGGATCGATATATCGTGAAAACTTTTTCTTTTCTTTGACTTCCTGCCCTTGGGTATCCGGCGATACGCTTCCTTCGTCACTGGATACCGTTAAAATATCGGGATAGGCTTTCGGGCTAGATATAACCGCTATAAGCACCAGGGCGCTCGCCGAAACAAAGCGTCCGACCCGTCCTGTGAAAAATGTCATTGGCGCCTCCTGTCGTACAAAAAAAGGGGGGAGAGATCGCTTTTTTAAAAAATGCGTGTCTCTCCCCCTTCGTATGCCTGTTATTAACCAACAGCCCTGGGCCTTCCGTATTTATAGGCCTTATGCTATCGCGTCACCCGCGGCCGAGGTCTTGTCAGTTTTTTCATCCGCCTGGAGACCTTTACTGCTGAGAGCGATCTTCTTTTGGATACCGTCGATATGCAGCACTATTACCTTGATCGCATCGCCGGCCTTGAAGGTCTCTTCAACTTTTTTCCCTGGAGCCAGATCGATCTCGGACACATGTAAAAGCCCTTCGAGGTCCTTCTCCAATTCCACGAATACGCCGAAATTAGTTATGTTCGTTATTTTACCTTCGCAGGCCGTCCCTGGTTTATACCTGTTGACTATCTCGTCCCAAGGATCCGGCGTAAGCTGTTTAACGCCAAGGGCTATACGCCTATTCTGCTCGTCGACATTCAATATGATAGCCTCGATCTCTTCGCCCTTTTTCAATTTTTCTTTGGGATGGGTTATCCTCTTGGTCCAAGAAAGGTCCGACACGTGTATTAACCCCTCCACACCGTCCGAAAGCTCCACGAACGCGCCGTAATCCGTAACAGCACTAATGGTGCCTTTTATGCGGTTACCCACTTTGTACGACTGTTCAACGCCCTGCCAGGGATCCTTATCAAGCTGCTTTATCCCCAACGACAACTTCTGATTCTGTTTATCGGCCCGGAGGACCATCGCGTTCACGATATCACCGACTTTAAACTTTTCACTGGGATGATTAAACTTCTTTCCCCATGAAAATTCCGATATGTGAATAAGCCCTTCTATCCCGTTCTCCAGCTCGACGAAGATACCGTAAGGCATTATGTTAACAACTTTGCCTTTTACGACCGCGCCCTCGGAGTATTTCTCCTCGATGGTCTCCCACGGATTAGCGGATATCTGTTTGAGCCCCAGAGAAACCTTAACGCTTTCCTTATCGAAATCGAGCACTTTCACCCCGATCTCGTCATTGACCTTCACGATATCACTGGGATGTCCTACTCTTCCCCAGCTCATATCGGTTATGTGTAAAAGACCGGTTATCCCACCGCCGATATCGACAAAAGCCCCGAAATCGGTTATGTTCCTCACTATGCCTTTAATGACGTCGCCCTTGTGTATGTTCTCAAGGATGGCCTTTTTCTCATCGCGACGCCTGTCTTCCACTATTTCCTTGCGGGAAAGAACTATGTTCTTACGAGGGATGTTTATCTTGACTATCATGAACTCGAGTTTGTTCCCCAGGATATTATCGGGTCCGCCAAACTCCTGCATGACAGATAAACTCGCCGGCAAAAAAGCTGACATACCGACATCGACCATGAACCCTCCGCGCACTTTTTTGAAGACCTTGCCGGTTATCAAATCCCCTTCCTTATAATTCGTAAGGATATCCTGCCAGCTCTTTTGTCTTTTCGCTTTTTCGTGAGAAAGAACGACCATCCCAAGATCGTTCTCTTTCGATTCCAGGACAACGTCTATCTCTCCCCCGACCTTAAGCGCGTCAACATCCGAAACTTCCGATTTAAAGATCACACCTTCCGATTTATATCCGATATCGACAAGTATCTCCTTCTCGTCGATCTGCACAATCTTACCTTTTATAATATCACCTTCTTTCACCTCAACGATGCTCGCCTCATAAAGCTGAGCAAGTTCCTGATCGATCTGTTCGCTCTCTTTTTCGAAATCCATCGCTTAATCAACTCCTTTTCTGCGTACCACAACCTTAGCCTCAGATGTTAAGACTATCCCTCATCCTAAGACACTTCGCCGTCTTCCAGCAAACCTGCGAAAAACAGCTTAAGCTTAATCAATAGAAGATTTTAAGCTTTTCCCGCGCAGTACGCCTCCAGATTTTTTGGAGGATGTATTTTACCTTTTTTTGAAAAAATATGCAATAACTTTTGTTAGCGAAAAGTTTACTCGTGAAGCGGGGGTAGGGGAAAGGATCGCGGGTAGCATTGATATTTCCGTAACATCTTATGAATATTTGTAATACGAATAATCCTAAGCTTTGCCGCTCAGGTTTTTATTTTTCGCGCTTGAAATGCGTTCCATGACCAGATTGACTATGGAATCATAATCCTTCCTGCCTGAAAGATCATTTTTAGCATCGATGGAGTGTATAACCTCTCCGACATAGATGTTTATCGGCGTTCGGAAATTCGGTCTTTTCCCTTTTGGAAAAGCATTCCCGGAACCTTCGATGTAAACCGGGACAATAGGTACTTGTCCATGCGCCACAAGGAAACCTATCCCCCTCTTAAAATTCTGAAGCTCGTTATCTGTAGCCCTGGTCCCTTCCGGGAAAACACCTACTACCCGTCCGGCTTTTACTCTTCTAACGGCTTCTCTTAAACCCTTAACGCTGCTCTTACCTCTATCTACCGGAATGCATCCTACGGATCTGGTCCAAATCCCTACGCCCGGCATTTCGAAAAGCTCTCTCTTGGCCATAAAATCAATAATATTCTTTCTGCACGCCATACCAACAAGAGGCGGGTCGATAATGCTCGCATGGTTCGAAACAACGAAATAAGGGGCTTTCGGGATGCGCTCTCTTCCGAAAAAACGGCACTTAAAACAAATACGTATGCCAAGTTCGAATATTCTGCAGGATATCCAGTAGAACACCTCTTCCTCCATTATCTTTAGATGGCGCGATTATACGCGGGAACAATCTCCGCGCGCGTCACCTTCTTACATGCTCGATTATCAGGTCGACCACATCTTCGATAGATAGCTTGGTGGTATCGACAAATACGGCGTCGTCGGCTTTTCTCAGAGGTCCGACCTTACGCGTTTTATCCGTATGATCGCGCTGTTTAAGATCATCCGCCACTTCTTCTCTTGTGATAGAAAGTCCTTTGGCACACATCTCCTTGAGACGCCTCCCCACTCTTTCCTCAAAGGACGCGTCAATGTAAAATTTATATCCGGCATCAGGAAGTACCACTGTCCCGATATCCCTTCCTTCCATTACGGCCCCATTCATATCCCTGATCATCCGACGCTGGAGAACGACCATATTCTCTCGGACCTTGGTTATGCGCGCGATATGTTTTACGTTCACCGTGACTTCCATCCGCCGTATATCCTCGCTCACATCTTCTCCGTCCAGCAACACCCTTATTGATTTCCCTTTGCCGTCGGGAGGGATAAGCTCTATGTCCACTTTAGCGGATAATTCGGCGATGCCGGCTTCATCCGTCATCGGGATATTTCCCCTCATTACCTTTAAAGTCAGCGCTCTATACATCGCGCCCGTGTCGATATAGACGTAGCCCAAGCGTTCCGCGACAAGCTTGCTAACGGTGCTTTTACCGCTACCCGCCGGTCCGTCTATAGCTATCGATCTGGGGCCTTTAAAAATATTCATCTCTAAGCTTCTTGAACTCCCCGAGTTTTTCCCTCAGTTTATCCTTATTCTTTTCCAAGATCAACCGCTCTATCACCGCGAGAAGTTCCCTGTAATCCTCAAGCGCCCTGGCCACATTAGAGGCGTTACTTATAAAAATGTCGCTCCAGAGAATCGGGTCCGATGAGGCGATCCTTGTCGTATCGCCGAACCCGGTCGAAACATATTTAAAATGCTCTTTCTTCAACGCTCCCACAAGAGCGTAAGCCGCCGCGTGCGGAAGGTGGCTCGTCAACGCGAGCACCTTGTCATGCTCGTCCGGGCTTGTCACGCTCACGGAAGCGCCCATCTTTTCCCATAATAACTTCATCTCCCCGAGCAGTTTTTTTTCAACATTCGGCGAAGGGGTCAAGACACAGACGGAGTCGGCGAAAAGATCGGCATCTGAATACTCGACACCGGTCTTTTCCGATCCGGCCAAGGGATGCGCTCCGATGAAAGTAAACCTATCCTTATAGCGCGCGGCATGCTCTACTATCTCTTTTTTTGTGCTGCCGGCATCCGTCACAATTATATTTTTATCGTTAAGTGCGCGGGAAAGAATATCCAACGTCTCTATTATCGTGTTTACCGGGGTGGCGATAAATATGACATCCGCGCCGTGAACTGAATTTTCGTACTCATTCACGCATCCGGACGTTATCGATCTTTCGGTAAGAGCTTTTTCCAGAGACACCTGCCTGCGGCAGACCCCCACGACCTCTTCCGCAAGAGCGTATTTTAGGAGCGCCTTCCCTATCGACCCGCCGATGAGACCCACTCCGATTATAACGACCTTTTTTAGCTTCATATCTTTAAATACCTCTGCAGTTTTATCGCACAGCACACAGCGTACCGTTTAAAAGTCGAAAGTCAAAAAGTCTACAAGTTTAAGGTCTAAAAGTCCAAAGTCTAAAGTTAATCTTTTGACCTTTAGACTTTTAGGCCTTTGACATTTTGACTACCTTCGTCCTACATCCAAGCGAGTGCAACGAGCGAACGTTCTACGGAACTTCCCAACTTTGACTCTCTGAATCTTTTCAGCCTAAGGCTGAGACCAGTTTCTGGCTGGAACTCTTCATAACTC
>CAZOMD010000051.1:5793-15257 GCA_964580895.1 uncultured Planctomycetia bacterium
ACTCGACCGGCCAACCAGCGAACCGCCTAGACCGCCCTACCTGCGGCGTTCACTATCTTCCTGAGGTCTTTCATCATCGCGCCGAATTTCGCGGGAAGAAGGGACTGGTCCCCATCGGAAAGCGCTTCTTCCGGCAGCGGATGGACCTCTACTATAAGCCCGTCAGCCCCGGCGGCTATCGCGGCGCATGATATCGCTTTAACCATACTCCACTGCCCGGTTCCGTGCGACGGATCTACGATGACGGGAAGATGCGTCAAACCTTTAAGCGCGGGTATGGCGTTTATGTCAAGGGTGAACCTGGTATAGTCCTCGAATGTCCTGATCCCTCTTTCACAGAGTATTACGCTGTGATTGCCTCCGGCCATTATATATTCCGCGCTCATCAAAAGTTCTTTTATGGTATTGGCCATCCCGCGTTTTAATAAGACAGGTTTTTTTGTCTTGCCGACCTCCTTTAGGAGATCGTAATTCTGCATATTACGGGCGCCGATCTGGATTATATCGGTGTGTTTAAGAACAAGCTCCAGGTTACGCACGTTCATGAGCTCGGTAACAACCAATAAACCGGTCTTTTCCCTGACCTCCGATAGATACTTCAATCCTTTTTCTCCAAGCCCCTGAAAACTGTAAGGGCTAGTACGCGGCTTGAACGCCCCTCCGCGTAATATAACGGCACCGTTCCCTTTAACGCTCTCCGCGACATCGAGCAGCATTTCTTTGCTCTCCACGGAACAAGGACCTGCCATAACAACGATCTTTTTCCCGCCGATCTCGACCCCCTTCGGGAGAGAGATAACGGTAGGTTCTGATTTATAATCGAGCGACGCCAGTTTAAACGGTTTAAGAATAGTAAGGACCTTCTCTACCCCCGGATACCCCTCCAAAGGAAGCGTCCTCAAATTATCCTCCTCGCCGATAACCCCGATAATAGACCTTTCTACGCCCTCGGATATCCATGGCTTAAGTTTCAAGCTTTTGATCTTTTCTATTATGTGGGAGATCTCTTTCTTTGTCGCTTTGGGTTTAAGCACTATTATCATGTTTTCCGTCCTTTTCTATAGCTCGCTAGTTCATTAGTTTAAAAGTTCAAAGGTTAAAAAGTCTAAAAGTCGAAAGTCCAAAGCGGGCATTTTGACCTTCGCCTTTTGACTTTTCGACTTTTTGACTGTTAACCCGTCAAACTGGCTAACCGGTCAACTAACCGGCACTTCCTTCAAAACCTCCTTGAAGGTTTTCATGAATTTATCGTTCTCTTCCTCTAGCCCTATGGTTACCCGGATAAACCCCTTAAACCCCCAGGAAGACATTTCCCTGACTATCACTCCGCGCCTAAGAAGAAGTTCGAACACTTTTACCGAGTCGCGGCGAGTATCCAAAAGAATGAAATTCGTCATGCTTTCATAAGGCATCACATCTAATTTCCGTAAAAAATTATATAAACGTTTTTTCTGACGTTTGACGAGCTGTACGGATCTTTTAAGATACGCACTGTCCCTCAGGGCCGCTACCCCGGCAGCCTGGGCTATCGAATTTATATTGAACGGCTCTCTGACTTTATTTAAAGCTTCGGCTATATCCTTCCTGGCAAGGGCGTATCCAAGCCGCAACCCGGCGAGCCCGTAGGCTTTTGAGAAAGTCCGGGCCACGATCACGTTTATATCTTTTCGCTCGATAAGTTTCAGAGTGTCCGGGTAATCCCCGCCGCGAGCGAACTCATAATAGGCCTCATCGATGAATACGACCACACCCGCCGGAAGCCCATCAAGGAACTTATCCAACTCCGCCTTTTTTACATAGCTCCCCATGGGATTATCCGGATTCGCTATAAAAACCACCCGGGTCTCGGCTGTTATGGCTTTGAGCATGGCATCCATATCGTACCTGAGAGATTTGGTCGCCGGAACTATCCTGACCTTCGCGCCTTCGATAAGCGAAGCTATCTTATAAATAAGAAAAGTAGGTTCAGTAATAACAACTTCTTCGCCGGGATTTAGAAATGCCCGTAACGTAAGGATTATAAGTTCATCAGACCCGTTGCCGAAAGTGATATTCCCGCCGGGAAGCCCCAATTTGGCGCTTAATTCGTTCCTTAGCCCGAAACAGTCCCTATCGGGATACCTGTTGATGTTCAAGGCTTCTTTTTTTATGGCGTTAAGCACTTTTTGGGAAGGCCCGAAAGGGTTTTCATTTGACGCGAGCTTTATCACTTTTTTAAGACCCATTTCGCGCTTTACTTCCTCAATGGGTTTCCCCGGCTGATACGGTTTGATGCTTTCTAATCTTTCTTTTTTGCCCTGCACCATGATTATTCCTTATTATCTAAGTAAACTACACTGAACTGATATCACCTGGCTGAGGGATACGACCCGAGTATTTTAAGGAAATAACATTTCCTTTCAAGTCCCTTAAGCGCTTTTCTAAGTATCCCGCTCTCGCAATGCCCTTCCATGTACACGAAAAAATAATATTTCCACAACCTTTCCCTCGAAGGCCTGGATTCTATCTTCGTAAGGTTTATCCCCGCCCGCTTGAACGGCGTGAGCATGTCATGCAATACTCCAGGCTTGTCCTTGACCGAAAATACTATCGATGTCCTGTCCTTTCCCGAGATCTTACTCATCGCGCGTCCTATAACGAGAAACCTCGTGATATTTGTCGCGCTATCCTGTATAGACCTGGCGAGGATCTTAAGCTCGTACCTCTTAGCCGCCAGTTCGCTGGCTATGCACGCCGCTCCGGCCGACAACGGTTGCTTCGAGATGATCTCCGCGGCCTTAGCCGTCGAAACGGCCTCGCGCAGTTTAGCATTCGGCATATTTTTTTCGAGCCACTTACGGCATTGCCCGAACACCTGCGGATTTGAATATACTTTTTCGATGGAACTTATGCCGGTACACCGCGAAAGCAAACTGTGCTTTATCGGAAAATATATCTCGGAACATATAACGAGTGGCGAACGCACGAACACATCAAGCGTATGGCTTATCGCCCCCTCGGTCGAATTCTCTATGGGGACGACCCCGTATTCCGCGTTATTTTTCTCGACTTCCCGAAACACATCCGGGATGCCGTCGCACGGAAGATAGTTGACGCTTGAACCGAATTTGCTCAATGAAGCCTGATGTGTAAACGTAAGTTCCGGCCCCAGATATGCTACCGTAAGCGGCTGCTGCAGGGAAAGACACGCGGACATGATCTCCCTGTATATAGACTTCATGGATTCAACCGGGATCGGACCTTTGCTCTTACTCCCTATCCTTGCGTAAACCTGGCTTTCCCGGTCGGGGCTATAAAGAGGCTGTTTCCCTGATTTTTTCATGCTGCCTATCTCATGGCTTATTTTACCTCTCTCGTTGATCAGTCTTACGAGCTCGGCATCGACCATATCTATATTCTTTCTGAGATCATTCAGTTTTTTCGGATTCATCCCCGGTCTCCTTTACTTCTTTATCGGTGACGCCTTTGGCGTCGAGAATATCCTCAGCCATATCTTCGTCGTCCGAAAAGCCCTCCTCATCCGGTTCGTCGCCGTTCGGAACTTCCGGGCCAGCCTCCGCCTCGCCGGGCGCGGCCCCATCTCCTCCGCTATATCCTGTTTCCCCGGTCTCGGCAAGCGTCTTTCCCCCGTCCGGCACCGGAGCCTCTTCGGGAACAAGTTGCTCTCGCGGCTTGCCATATTCAAGATCTTCCTCTTTGAATTCCTTAAGAGCCGGTAGATCTTCAAGCGAATTAAGCCCGAATATCTCCAGGAATTTTTCTGTTGTCGCGTAAAGAAGAGGTCTGCCGACCGCGTCCTTTCTGCCCTTTATCCTTAAAAGGTTCTTATCAAGCAGAGTCTTAATCACGCCGCCCACGTTCACTCCTCTAATACTTTCAACCTCCGCGCGCGTCAAAGGCTGTTTATACGCTATTATAGCCAGGGTTTCGAGCGAAGGCCCCGTTATCCTGTCAACTTCTTTGCTGTAAAGGTTGTTTATCCACGGAAGGAATTCCGGACGCGTTATTATCCTGTACTTCCCGGCTATCTCCGCGATGTTAAAAGACCGCCCGGAATTAGTATATTCATCTTTCAAAATTTCGACGCCACTGACTATATCCTTATCCTCGGCTTCCTTAATAGCGCCTTTCAACTCGTCCACGCTCAACCCGTTCTCGGATATTATCAATAACGCCTCGATTATCTCTTTTATCTTAACTAAATTTTCCATCTTCCTTCCCCCGCCAAATTAAATTATACCCCGCGCCTAAGCGCTGACTTTTATTACTTCCGGGTTACGTTTTATCTTTATGTCGCCGAAAGGTTCGTCTTGAAATATCAACACCTCTCTCATCTTCATAAGCTCCAGCACCGCCAAGAACGTTACTATCACCTCGTCCTTATTGACGGACCCTTTAAAAAGATCCGTGAACAGGACTTCGCGGTTCTCCGCCAGAACATGATAGATATAATGCACCTTGTCGCTTACGGTATGTTTATTTTTCACCACCTTGTGAAAGACCTCTTTAGGGACCTCTTTGAGGACCTTCCTAAAAGCCGTTATAAGATCGAAAAGACTCGCCTCAAAATAACTTTCCCCGTCTTCCGTCACGATCTTTTCCTTTTCACCGACCCCTCGCCGCAGGAACATCGTCTTGTGGTCCTGGTACATCTCGTAAAGCTGAGAAGCGGCTTCCTTGAACTTTTTATATTCCAGCAGCTTGCGGACAAGTTCTTCCCTTGGGTCCATTTCCTCCTCTTCCAGGAGATTTTCCTCATCCGGAGGAAGCAGCATCTTGCTTTTTATGTGTATCAAGGTAGCGGCCATGACGAGGAATTCACCCGCGATCTCAAGGTCAAGAAGCTTCATCAGTTCCAGGTATTCCAGGTATTGCGCGGTTATCTTGGTGATAGGAATATCATAGATATCGATCTTTTCCTTTTTTATCAGAAATAAGAGAAGGTCCAGAGGACCCTCAAATATGTTCAGCTTAACCTTATAAGTCATACCGCCCGCTCTCTCTCACCTGGACAACATTACTCAAAAAACCTGATGGAGACATTCCTTTACCTTAGACATAACCCCTCTGGCCGTTTTGCTGGCCTTGACCGCACCGTCTTTAAGGACACGCAACATATCATCCTCAGAAAGCGACGCTCTTTTTTCGCGTATGGGCGAAAGATGCTTATTCAGCGCCTTCGCCAGCTTTTCTTTAACTTCGACGTCGCCGACGGAACCCTTGCCATACCTATCCTTCAGGTCCGCCACCTCTTCCTTGTCGGGATTAAAAATGTCGTGGTAAATAAAGACCGGATTATCCTTAACGTTCCCGGGGATATCCGCTCTTACCCTTGCCGGATCCGTATACATGCTGAAAACCTTTTTGCGGACAACGTCTTCCGGGTCAGATAACGAGATGAAATTACCGTAACTTTTCGACATCTTACGGTTATCCAGCCCCACAAGTTTAGAAACCTGCGTCAGCATAGGCTCCGGCTCGGCGAATACGTTCCTATTATAAAGACCGTTGAACCGTCGGATGATCTCGCGCGCCAGTTCAAGGTGCGGCAACTGATCCACGCCGACAGGGACTATATCCGCGTTATAAAGAGCTATATCCGCGGTCTGAAGGACCGGATATCCTAAAAATCCGTATGTGGCGAGCATGCGCCCCGACAACTCCCTGAGCTGTTCCTTGTAGGTCGTACACCTTTCAAGCCAGCCGAGCGGAGTTAAAAGCGAAAAGACCATGGCAAGTTCCAGATGTTCCGGTACCATGCTCTGTATGAACACAACGCTTTTATCGGGGTCGATACCGCACGATATCCAGTCTTTGGCTATCTCTATGCTGTTCTCCCTTATGTTCGACGGGTTCTCATATTCGCTCATAAGGGCGTGCCAGTCGGCTATCATAAAAAAACATCTATACTCTTTTTGAAGTTTTATCCAGTTGTCGATGGCCCCGACAAGATGCCCTAAATGGAGCTTTCCGGTGGGTCTCATCCCGCTCAGAATGGTCTTTGTTCTGCTTTTGTCCATATAATATTTATGTTTGGGATATCGCAAATCGCATACAGTGAGGAGGCTTTGCCTCGATCTATCGGAACTGTATTTAGCCAAGTCCGCGATATGTCAATGATATACGACATCGGATACGCGTATACTAAATACTATTTCTTTTCCAAACGCCTTGCTATTCTCTCGATCGTATACGCCTCTAAAACATCGTTAACCCTAAGATCGGTAAAATCTTTAAGAGAAAGTCCGCATTCGAAACCTTCTTTAACGTCTTTCACATCGTCTTTAAAACGCCTTAAAGCATATATCTCGCCGTCGAACACCGTATCCTGGCCGCGTTTGACGCGGACCTTGTCTTTACGGTGTATCGTTCCCTTCAGGACCACGCAACCAGCGGCTTTCCCGGCCTTCGAGGACGTAAAGATCTCCTTCACCTGCATCCTCCCCTGAAAGACCTCCCTCTCTTCCGGCTCAAGAAGTCCTTCCATGCCGGCCTTGATATCGGCGATGGCCTCGTAAATGATATCGTAATGCCGGACATCCACTTTCTCGCTCCGGGCTATTTCATCCGCGCCCGTATCCGTCTTTACGTGAAATCCCAATATTATGGCATTCGACACTATGGCAAGCATGATGTCGGACTCATTCACATTCCCGACCCCCGAATGGATAAGATCTACCTTTACCTCGCTGGTGGCAAGTTCCTCAAGCGAATATTTAAGCGCTTCTATGGACCCTTGCACGTCGGCTTTCAATATTATCTTAAGTTCTTTTATGCTACCTTCGAGTATCCTCTTATGAAGGTCCTCGAGCGTAACGCGTTTATTCCCTGCTATGCGACGGGACCTACCTTCATCCTGCTTCAGCATCGATAAGGTCTTCGCCTTTTTCTCGTCCTTAACGACGAAAAACTCGTCCCCGGCTTCAGGTAAACCCTGGAGGCCAAGGACCTCAACGGGCGTCGAAGGCGGAGCGCTCGCCACTCTGCGGCCAAGCTCGTCTATCATAGCTTTTGTTTTGCCGGAGTACTGACCGCATAAAACGATATCGCCCGGATGTAAAGTCCCGTTCTGAACCAGTAACGTCGCGACAACGCCTTGGTCGGCCGTTCTTTTGCTCTCGATAACAACACCGCGCGCGCGTAATCCCGGCGTGGCTTTCAATTCGAGCATTTCCGCCTCCAGCATAAGCATCTCGAGAAGGTTGTCCACGCCTTCGCCGCTAATGGCCGAAACTTCAACCATTATGGTCTTGCCCCCCCAGGCTTCGGGGGCTAGCCCTTCCTGCTGAAGAGATTTTTTTACCCGATCGGGATTCGCGTTTGGAAGATCACATTTATTTATCGCTACGACTATCGGCACATCGGCGGCACGGGCGTGATCAATGGCCTCTTTCGTCTGAGGCATAACCCCGTCATCAGCCGCGACTACAAGAACGACTATGTCCGTGACATGCGCGCCGCGCGCTCTCATCGAAGTAAATGCCGCGTGCCCCGGCGTATCAAGAAAGGTAATCGACCCTTTCGATGTTTCCACCTTGTAAGCGCCGATATGCTGGGTGATCCCCCCTTTTTCACCTTTTGTAACCATCGTCTTTCGGATATAATCCAAAAGAGATGTTTTCCCGTGATCGACGTGCCCCATGAAAGTCACTACCGGCGCCCTTGACTCGGCATCTCTCTTGCTCTCTTCCTGGTTATCGGACACAAGTTCTTTCTGGATACTCGCGATGGTCTTCGGTATTTCAAGTTCATAACCGAAATATTCCATAACTTCGCGGACCATATCTTCCGACAGTATTTCGTTAATGTTGGCGAAAATATTTTTTGAGATAAGATATTGTATTATCGCGTTAGGCTTGACGTTGATCTTCGGAGCCACGTCACGCACGCTTGCTGGAACATTCATCTGAATTTTTTGATGGATCTTCCGGGATACTTGGGTTTTCGCGTCAGAGGCGAGTGCCGAAGCTTCATCCGGCGTCCTATGTTTAAAATCTCTTCTCTGCCCTCTCACGAACGGCTTGAATTTGCCTTTTTCGACTATCTCGATAGCAGGCGCGTTCCTGCCTTTCCCTCTGGCCCTGCCCCCTTTTGGGTAATGCACGTTATCCACGACCTCCCTGGCGGGCTTGCCTCTTTTATCTTTTTTTTCTTCCTCCGGTGTCCTGGTAAAAACATGGGCCGCGGGCACAGGAACGGCCTTCTCCTGAACTTTCCCTCCCGGACCGGACAGTTCGCTCGCAGGCGTTTTTGGGACCGCAAGTTGTTCTCCCTGAACTTGGCTTACGTTTTTTTCGCCGGAAGGCGCTTCTTCCTTTTTCGCGGCATCCGGACCTTTTAGTTCCCCGGCGGGGAGATCCGCCTCTGTTTTATCGGATTTTGCTTTTTTCTTGGTTTTTGTCTTGCCCTCGGTAGGTTTTTCCGGTTTCGCCGCGGCGACTTTGGCCTTTTTTTCTTTAACGGCGCTTTTCGGAGGAGCAGCGTGCCTTCCCATTTTTACCCTCACAAGGCTCGCTATTTTCTCGTCGATAGGGCTATTCCCGTCTTCGGCATCCACGTACAAGCGTCCGAGTTGCTCAAGGACCTCTTCTATCGAGACTTCCAGTTCTTCCGCTAAATTTTTTACCTTTATAATGGACATTTCCCCCCTGCTCCGCTCCTAATATCATTTTTCGGCATCATTTTCATTCTCCGGCAAATCTTCCTCGTCTTGACAGTCTTCCGCTA
This sequence comes from uncultured Planctomycetia bacterium, assembly GCA_964580895.1. Classification (GTDB taxonomy): domain Bacteria; phylum Omnitrophota; class Gorgyraeia; order Tantalellales; family Tantalellaceae; genus CAZOMD01. Next base: position 14,521 of record CAZOMD010000051.1, read on the forward strand.
TCCGGGCTTCTCCCGATTCGTCACTACCAGCCGGACCATCTTGACCGCCCTCTTTATCTTCTTCAGATATCACCTTTTCTTCATTGTCAGGCGCGGGCTGTTCGACCGCGTTTTTCGCGGCCTCTTCTTCCCGGGCTTTTTTCGAGGCTATCGCGTCCTCCGCGGAAGCTATCACCACTTTGCACGCGGCGATTATCTTTTCGGCCGTCTTCGTGCCGATACTTTGAAGCTTGGTAAGTTCTTCAGTGGTGCTTTTTACCACATCCACGGCCGTATAAAAACCGGCTTCTTCCAGGATCTTTACCGTTTTATCACCTATCCCGTCGATCTTTGAAAGCGGGACCTTCATCGATTCATCCGCTTCGGATTCGGCCACAAGATCCCACCCGAGAAGTTTGGACGCAAGCCTGATATTTCTCCCCTTTTTCCCGATAAGCAGGGAAAGCTGGTCTTTCGGGACAGTAATGGTAACTTTCTTGTTCTCCCTGTCAATCACCATCCTTGTTATTTCCGCCGGATTTACCGCGGCGGGAAGGAATTCCCGGATATCATCATCCCATCTGACTATATCTATTCTTTCGCCGTGAAGCTCTTTAACAATATCTCTCACTCTCGACCCGCGCATACCTACACAGGCCCCGACGGGGTCTATTTTTTCGTCTTTTGAATAGACCGCTATTTTCGTCCTCTCCCCGGCCTCTCGGGCAAGTGATTTTATCTCAACTATACCCTGCGAT
>CAZOMD010000052.1:0-13539 GCA_964580895.1 uncultured Planctomycetia bacterium
TTCAGATGCGGTTTAGTTCGTTCGAACTTCTGCTTGGCCATGATAACCTCCTTAAATTCGCTACTCTTTTATAACAATTTTTTGCAATAGCCTATTTTTTGAACTAACCTTTTATTACCTTCTCCATTATATCTTTAGGAACTTCTCTGTAAAAAGAAGGCTCCATTGTATATGTTGCCCTGCCTTGTGTCAAGCTCCTTAATGCTGTCGCATATCCAAACATCTGAGCAAGAGGCGCCGCGCCGGTAACTATCTTAGTTGTACCCTTCTGATCTATATTCTCGACTTTTATCCTCCTCGAATTCATATCACCTATAACGCTCCCGACATATTCATCAGGGGTAGTTACTTCCAGGTTCATAATGGGTTCCAGCAATATCGGCCGGGCTTTTCTCATTCCTTCCCTGAACGCTATCGACCCCGCGTTATGGAACGCCAGTTCCGATGAATCTACTTCATGATAAGATCCGTCATATAGCACGCATTTGACATCCGTCACAGGATACCCTGCCAGGGCCCCTGTTCTTGCGGCGTCCCTTATGCCTTTTTCAATAGCCTTATAATATTCTCGCGGGATCGAACCTCCCTTTATCTCCTCCTCAAAAACTACGCCCGCGCCTCTTTCAGAAGGCTCCAACTTAAGTTCGACATGTCCATATTGTCCGTGCCCACCGGTCTGCTGTATAAACTTGCCCGTGGATTTAACGGCATCTGTTATTGTCTCTCGATATGCTACCTGGGGTTTCCCGACCACCGTCCCCACTTTAAATTCCCTTTTAAGTCTGTCAACCAATATCTCGAGATGAAGTTCTCCCATCCCGCTTATTATCGTCTGCCCGGTCTCTTCATGGAATGATACTTTGAACGTCGGGTCTTCATTCTCAAGCTTATGCAGGGACATCCCAAGTTTATCCTGATCTATCCTGGTCGCGGGTTCAATAGACATAGAGATAACCGGGTCAGGATACTTTATCCTCTCCAACGCTATCGGCTTGGATTCTAAACAAAGAGTATGCGCGGTAGTCGTATTCTTAAGTCCGACCAGTCCGATGATCTGCCCGGAACCGGCCGAATCTACTATCTCTCTCTGATCGGCATGCATCCGGACTATTTTGCTGACACGCTCTTTTTTGCTCGTCGTTGAATTATACAATTGCATCGCGGTTGTGATCTTCCCCGAATATATCCTCACGAAAGTAAGGTTACCGACAAAAGGATCGGCCATCACCTTATAAGCATACGCGCATAGAGGCTCGTCATCCCCCGGCACTATAGTCACATTCTCCCCGGTATTAACATCGATCGCTTTAGGGGATTTAACATCAATCGGAGACGGCAGATAATCGCAAATAGCGTCAAGAACGAACTTAATTCCTCTATTCTTCAGAGCTGTGCCGCACATTACAGGTACAAATACATTATTGATAGTCGCCCGTCTTATATGCCGCCGGAGATCTTCAGGATATATGCCTTTATCCATCAAATAAAGGTCCTCTACTTCGCCATCTACATCGGCAAGCTTTTCCACCAGATTATGCCTCCAGTGGCTCGCGATATCCTTCAGTTCTTCCGGTATCTCCTTCTCTATAATGTCCTCGAGATCTCCTTTTTCTCCGAAGTAATACGCTTTGCAGGAAACCAAGTCTATCACCCCGATAAAATCACCTTCCTTCCCTATCGGTATCTGTATGGGAGTGGCGTTAGCGCCGAGCTTCTTATGCATATCGATGATAGTCTTAAAAAAATCCGCCCCCACCCTGTCTATCTTGTTAATAAGCGCTATTTTGGGGACTTCATAGCGATCGGCCTGCCTCCAAACAGTCTCCGTCTGAGGCTGAACCCCGCCTACCGCGCAGAATACCACTAACGTCCCGTCAAGAACTTTAAGGGAACGTTCGACTTCGATAGTAAAATCCACGTGGCCGGGGGTATCAATAATGTTTATCTTTTTATCCTTCCATTGGCAGGTCGTAACGGCGCTTGTTATAGTTATCCCTCTTTCCTGCTCCTGCTCCATCCAATCCATGGTCGCGGTGCCATCATGCACTTCTCCCAACCGGTGTATCTTCCCAGTATAGTAAAGTATGCGTTCGGTAGTAGTAGTCTTTCCGGCGTCGATATGCGCGATAATGCCGATATTCCTCAGGTCCTGTATCCCGCCTTTTTCTCTCTGTGATATATCATCCATTGGTAAAGCACTCATCCTTTAAATTACCATTTATAATGCGCAAAAGCTTTATTGGCCTCGGCCATCTTATGCGTATCTTCTCTTTTCTTAATAGCGGAGCCCTCTTTTTTATAGGCGCTGATAAGCTCTTCCGCCAGCTTCTCCCTCATCGCTCTGCCTTTTTGCTGCCTCGCGAAATCCCGTATCCATCTCATGGCTATGAACTGCCCGCGTTCTATCTTAACTTCGATAGGCACCTGATAAGTAGCGCCACCTATCCTTCTTGACTTAACCTCGAGCAACGGACGCGAATTTTCGATCGCCTGCTGGAAAACATCAAGCGGGTCCTTATCGGTTACTTTTTCCTTAATGACATCCAAAGCACCGTATACTATGCTCTCAGCTATTGATTTTTTCCCGCGTTCCATGACCATGTTGATGAACTTCCCGAGCAATTTGCTCTTGAACTTCGTGTCCGGTGCCGGTTTTCTTGTCTCTGCTCTTCGTCTTCTCATCTTGGTATCGATCTCCTCTATTGTTTGTTGTTATTTAGGCCTTTTAGCGCCGTATTTTGACCTGCTTTGCCTTCTTGCCTCAACCCCGGACGCGTCAAGAACGCCCCTAACGATATGATATCTGACCCCGGGCAGGTCCTTTACCCTGCCGCCACGTATAGTCACGATAGAGTGTTCCTGCAGGTTGTGCCCTTCACCGGGTATATACGCGGTGACTTCCAGATTATTCGTAAGGCGCACTCTCGCGACCTTACGTAAAGCGGAATTAGGTTTCTTCGGCGTCCGTGTCTTTACTTGAAGGCACACGCCTCGCCGCTGCGGACTTCCCTGTAAGGCCGGAGCCTTCTTTTTCTATTTAACTAACCTTCTGCCGTTTCGTATCAGCTGATTGATTGTCGGCATATATTCTCTCTCCCTTGATAATAGGCAAACGCCTTTATCTTCTGCGTTTATTCTTCCTTTTTCTCTGCTTTCTCTTCCACCAAATCTATTGCTTTAAGGCTGTCCCTCTCCAGGCTTATTTTCCTGTGAAAATCATACCCTGTACCAGCCGGGATAAGATGCCCCATTATTATGTTCTCCTTTAAACCGAGAAGATTGTCGACCTTCCCAGAAGAAGCCGCTTCCGTAAGTATCCTGGTAGTCTCCTGAAAACTCGCGGCGGAGATAAAGCTTTCCGTCGTAAGAGACGCTTTGGTTATCCCTTGCAGAACTGGTTCCGCCACAGCCGGCCTTTTTTTCTTCTTTATCATCCTTTCGTTCTCTCTTTTGAAAGTCGTCTTATCGACTTTGTCCCCTTCAAGAAAATCAGTATCGCCCTGGTCGGTTATTCTTACGTTCCGAACCATCTGTTTTATGATTATCTCGATGTGTTTGTCGTTTATCTGCACACCCTGGAGCCTATAGACTTCCTGAACTTCATTTAGAAGATATTCCTGAAGCTTTTTCTCCCCGGAGACTTTCAGTATGTCCTGCGGAACGACCGGACCGTCCACCAACTGTTCCCCAGCCCTCACCCTGTCACCGCGATAAACGTTAAGATGCTTGCCGTGCGGGATTATATACTCTTTCCTCATGCCGGTCTCGCTCTCGACTATGATACGCTTCTGACCTTTTTTTGACTCGCTGAATTCAACCACCCCATCGATCTCACTTATTATCGAAGGATCTTTGGGTTTGCGTGCCTCAAAAAGTTCGGCGACACGGGGAAGACCGCCGGTTATATCTTTTGTCTTCGTCATGACACGGTGTGTCTTCGCAAGGATATCTCCGGCACGAACTTCCTGTTTATCCTCCACCATAATATGCGCCCCGACGGGTAAAGGATATATAGCCTCGACCTCCCCTTTTATGTTTATAAGCAACAGCTGCGGATGATAATCACCCTTTTGGTCAACAATGACCTTTGTCCTGACCCCGGTAGATTCATCCTTTTCGACCTTCATTGTAAGATCTTTCTTTATGTCCTCATACTGAACAGTCCCCTGTATTTCAGTAAGTATCGGTATAGTGTAGGGGTCCCATTCGGCGTATTTTTGCTTTTTCTTTATTGCCGCGCCGTCTTTGAAAAATATGTTCGACCCCTGCGGGATTATCTGCATGTCGATCTCTCTGCCATCGGGTTCATTAATACTTATTTGTCCGTTACGGTTGAGCGCGACATATACCCCCTGATCCCTGCTTTCCACTACTCTGAGGTTATGGTATTTAACGAAACCGTCCTCCTTGGAGACATAATATGACTGTTCTACTATCCTGCTCGCGGTACCCCCTATATGGAAAGTTCTCATCGTAAGCTGTGTCCCAGGTTCGCCTATCGACTGCGCCGCGACAATACCTATAGCTTCGCCAAGCTCTACCAGTTTCCCGGTCGCTAGATTCTTGCCATAGCACTTCGCGCATACACCCTCTTCCGCTTCACATGTCAGGACACTGCGGATTCGCATGGTTTCCAGCATAGGTATCTTCTCTATCTCTTTAGCCTGTTTCTCGCTTATTATCTCACCGCTTTTAACTATTTCCTGTCCATGGATCGGATCGACGACATTATCAAGCGCGACCCTACCTATAATCCGCTCTGCCAAAGAAACAACTACCTCATCCCCTTCGATGATCGCGGATACGGTTATACCGTTAAGCGTTTTACAATCATCTTCACGCACTATGACATCTTGAGCGACGTCAACAAGCCTCCTGGTAAGATAACCCGAATCGGCTGTCTTAAGAGCCGTATCAGCGAGACCTTTGCGGGCTCCATGAGTGGAAATAAAGTATTCCAGCACCGTAAGACCTTCTCGGAAGTTCGCGGTGATAGGTGTTTCGATGATTTCCCCCGACGGCTTCGCCATCAGTCCCCTCATCCCCGCGAGCTGTCTTATCTGCTGTCGCGAACCGCGCGCCCCGGAATCGGCCATCATGAATACCGGATTAAAACTGTCGAGGTTCCGGAACACAAGATTTGACACGTTTTCCGTAACATGCGTCCAGATGTCGATTATCTTGTTATATCTTTCACCGTCAGTTATAAACCCTTTTTGATATTGACCCTGTATCCTATCCACTTCCGCCTGGGCCTGTTTTATCTGTTTTTCTTTTTCGGCCGGCACGCTCAGATCCGAGACCGACATCGATGCCCCGGAAAGCGTGGATTCCTCAAAACCAAGTTTCTTTAGAGCATCGAGAAGTTCCACGGTCTGCCCGTGTCCCTTAAGGCCATAGCAATCGGAAATAACCCTGCTAACCGTCTTTTTATCCATCGGTTCGTTATAGAAAGGCATCCCGTCCGGCAGCACATCGTTAAAAATAACCCTGCCAACCGATGTTTCGATCATCTCGTCGTTTATGCGCACTTTTATCTTCGCGTGTTTATCAAGCGTCTCGTTCTGGTACGCCATGATCACTTCTTCTCTACTGGCAAAAAACCTGTTTTCACCTTTGGCCCCGGGGCTTATTTTCGTGAGGTAATACGCCCCAAGCACTATATCCTGAGACGGCGTCGCGATCGGTCTGCCGTTCGCGGGCGAAAATATATTATTCGCGGCGTTCATGATTATGCGGGCTTCCATCTGGGCTTCCATTGAAAGCGGCACATGTACCGCCATCTGGTCGCCGTCAAAATCGGCGTTGAATGCCGCGCATACCAAGGGATGGATCCTTATTGCCTTCCCTTCGATAAGTTTCGGCTGAAAAGCCTGTATCCCCAACCTATGAAGCGTAGGTGCCCTGTTCAACAATACCGGATGGTCCCTGATAACATCGTCAAGTATGTCCCATACCTCGGGATTTTCCTGCTGTACCATCTTTTTAGCGCTCTTGATCGTGTGTACGAAACCTTTATCCCTCAGCTTCCTTATAATGAACGGCTGATAAAGCTCAAGTGCCATACCCTTCGGAAGACCGCATTCATGAAGATGGAGTTCCGGCCCTATAACGATAACGCTACGGCCTGAATAATCGACACGTTTACCCAAAAGATTCTGACGGAACCTCCCCTGCTTACCTTTAAGCATGTCCGCGAGCGACTTAAGCGGTCTTCCCCCGGCTCCAACAACTTCCCTGCCATGACGGCCGTTATCGAAAAGAGCATCAACAGCTTCCTGAAGCATACGTTTTTCATTCCTGACTATGACTTCGGGAGCCTTCAGCTCAAGAAGTTTCTTAAGCCGGTTGTTCCGATTTATGACCCTACGATACAGGTCGTTCAGGTCGCTTGTCGCGAAACGCCCTCCCTCGAGCGGGACCAAAGGCCTCAGATCCGGCGGTATTACCGGCAGTATGTCAAGTATCATCCATTCCGCTTTATTCCCGCTTTTTCGGAACATCTCGACCACTTTAAGTCTTTTCATCAGCCGCTTACGCGTATTGACATCTTTTTTCTCGGATATCTTCGCTATAAGCTCTTTGGATTCCTTCTCGAAATCCATCTGCTTCAAAAGTTCGCGAACCGCTTCAGCTCCCATCATTGCTTTGAACTTGCCGCCGAATTTTTGCTTGGCCTCAAAATACTGTTCTTCGGTAAGCATATCCTGCGCCCTTAAGGGCGTATCGCCCGACTCGACGACCATGTATTGTTCATAGTAGAGGACTCTCTCTAGATCACGCATCTTCATATCGAGAAGGTTAGACATGCGTGAAGGAATAGCCTTAAAAAACCATACGTGCGAAACAGGCGCGGCAAGTTTTATGCATCCCATTCTTTCCCTGCGTACGTTGGACTTGGTCACTTCCACCCCGCAGCGGTCACAGACTATACCTTTATGTTTTATCCTTTTATACTTACCGCAGTTGCACTCATAATCTTTTGTGGGGCCGAATATCCTCTCGCAAAAAAGTCCGTCCCTTTCAGGTTTAAGCGTTCTGTAGTTTATCGTTTCGGGCTTCTTTACCTCAAAAAGAACGCTTCTCCCTCCGACCTTGCGAGTCGCCCATTCCTTTATCCTGTCAGGAGATGCTATCTGTATCCTCACCCTATCGAACTTGTTTACTTTACGCAACATGTTCTTTTCCCCTTACGATAATGGTTGTGTTACTTCTTTTCGATCTGCTCAAGATGTACATCCAAAGCAAGACTTTGCAGTTCCTTTATTAATACGTTAAAAGATTCGGGGGTGCTTGGTTCAAGCATATTTTCCCCTTTAACGATAGTTTCGTATATTTTGGTCCGTCCGACTACATCGTCGCTTTTCACCGTCAGAAGTTCCTGCAGCGTATACGCGGCGCCATAAGCTTCAAGCGCCCATACTTCCATTTCCCCGAACCTCTGTCCGCCGAATTGGGCTTTGCCCCCTAGCGGTTGCTGTGTAACCAACGAATATGGCCCTATGGACCTAGCATGCATCTTGTCGTCAGCGAGATGAGCTAATTTCATCATATAAATGTAGCCAACGGTAACAGGTTGATCGAACTGTTTCCCGGTAAAACCATCATACAGATTTATTTTTCCGGTAACCGGAAGCTTGGCCTTTTCCATGACTTCTCTAATGTCAGCTTCGCTCGCGCCGTCAAATACGGGAGAAGTCATCTTTATCCCGAGTATCTTACCGGCCCAGCCAAGCTGTGTTTCCAGAAGCTGGCCGATATTCATACGGCTAGGCACTCCAAGCGGATTCAGCACGATGTCCAACGGAGTCCCATCCGGCAGGAACGGCATATCGGATTCAGGAAGTATCTTGGCTATAACTCCCTTGTTACCATGACGACCGGCCATCTTGTCCCCGGCCTGAAGCTTCTTCTTGCTAGCCACATAAACGGTTATTCTTCTGAGAACCCCCGGCGGCAATTCATCCCCGCTCTTTATTCTTTCAAGATCGCGGTCCATTTCCATCATTGTCTGCTCGATCTGGCTGTTAATGGTCGCGACGATATTATGGATCTTTATCTGGAGCTTTTCGTCATTTTCGACGTAGATATTCTCGAAATCGGCAGTTCTGAATTTGGAAAGATCTTTCTCGGTAATAACCGTACCGGCCTTAATAAGGACCCTCCCGGATTCCACTTCCTCAAGGGAATTGATAAGTTTTTTCCCTACCAATTTTTGATGGACTCTCTCCGCTTTCTTCTCTTCCAACTGCTGGAGGATATTCTGATATCCTTCTTTTACTATCTTTTTTTCTTTCGAATCTATCCGTTTCTGTTCCCTGCTAAGGGTCTTCCGATCCTTCCGGGAAAGCTCTTTAACGTCAACGATTATCCCCTCTATCCCCGAAGGCACTCTGAGCGAAACATCTTTTACATCTCCGGCCTTTTCCCCGAATATCGCGCGAAGAAGTTTTTCCTCGGGAGAAAGTTCCGTTTCGGATTTTGGAGCGACCTTGCCGACTAAAATACTGTTCGGCCCGACTTCGGCGCCTGTCCGTACAATCCCGCTCTCATCAAGGTTTTTCAAGGCATCTTCGCTGACGTTCGGGATATCGGCCGTTATTTCCTCGTTCCCCAGCCGTGTATCCCTCGCTTCCACTTCAAATTTATGTATATGCACCGAGGTAAAAGTATCTTCCTTAAGAAGTTTCTCGTTGATAAGTATCGCGTCCTCAAAATTATATCCGCGCCACGACATGAAACCCACAAGGACGTTCCTTCCAAGAGCCAACTCTCCGTTACAAGTCGATATGCCGTCCGCCAAAACATCCCCGGCCTTTACGTCATCGCCAAGTTTCGCGAGAGGTCTCTGGTTAACACTTGTTCTCGCGTTGGTCCTGCAGAATTTCTTAAGCGGATATTTTTCCCCGTCAATCGCTATTTCAAACCCATCGACCTTTGTGATCTTGCCGTCCTTTTTCGCCACGACCAAGGCCCCTGAGTCGAGCGCCGTACGCTGTTCAAGATCTGTCCCAACAATAGGATCTTCGGGGAACAACAGGGGCACAGCCTGCCTCTGCATGTTAGATCCCATAAGCGCCCTGTTCGCGTCGTCATGCTCAAGGAACGGTATAAGTCCCGCGCAGACGCTTACCAGCTGTAACGGCGAGACATCCATATATTGCACGTCTTTCGGGTCCGCGATGATAAAGTCATCTTTAAAGCGGCAAAAAATCTTATCATCCACGAATTTCCCGCTAGAGTCGATCTTTGAGTTAGCTTGGGCGATAACATAATTATCCTCAATGTCCGCGGTAAGATATTCCCCTTTATTCAGCACTCTGCCGTCTTCCACTTTACGATAAGGCGTCACAAGAAAACCGAACTCATCCACCCCCGCGTACGTGCTAAGCGAGTTAATGAGACCTATGTTCGGTCCTTCAGGCGTTTCAATAGGACACAACCGGCCGTAATGCGAATAGTGAACGTCCCTGACCTCAAAACCGGCCCTTTCACGGTTAAGACCTCCAGGCCCGAGGGCGCTTAAACGCCTTAAATGTGTTAGTTCCGCGAGCGGGTTCGTCTGGTCCATGAACTGTGAAAGTCTGCCTCTGGCAAAAAAATCGTGTATTACACTGGTGATCAGTTTTGTATTTACAAGATTATGTGGCATAACGTCTTCCATCTCGTATATGCTCATGCGTTCTTTGGTCACTCTCTCGACCCTGGCAAGGCTTATGCGGATCTGATTCGCCAACTGCTCACCTATACATCTGACCCTTCTATTCCCTAAATGGTCAATATCATCTATATTTTTCACTCCGGATTTTATATCAAGAAGATACTTTATCGCTCTAACAAGCGTTTCGGCGTCCAGAAGCCGTGAATCTAACGGCCTGTCCATACCCAACTTGCGATTTATCATCCTGACCCCGACCTCGGTCAGGTTATATTTTTTCAGATCAAAGAACATTTGATCCAAAAGTTCCGTAGCCGATTCAAGGGTCGGCGGATCACCCGGCCGTAATTTACGATATATATCGAGATACGCTTCTTCTTTGGTCTTTGTAGTATCGCCTTCGAGGGTCTTTATCACTTCCTTAGGAACATTTATTAAAAGTACGACTTTCCGTATCTTGCTGTTCCATATGCGTTCAGCTACGGAAGTGGTTATCTTTTCCGACTGCTGCGCGATTATTGAGGACGTATTTTCATCCACGACATCTTCTGCAAGTATCCTGCCCACAAGTTCCTGGCTATGTTTCTGCCTGGCAAGCTCGACTTCCTCAACCCCTCCGAAGGCCTTTAATATATCGTTATCCTTTGACAGACCGAATACTCTTAGAAAAGTGGTCGCTAGGAACTTCCTTTTTCTGTCGATGTAAACATACAAGAGATCGCTTTTGTCGAACAGGAATTCTATCCATGCGCCCCTATCAGGAATAAGCCTCGCGGAATATATGGATTTCCCTCCGGCGTAAGCGCTTTCCTCGAACGATATACCCGGAGACCGGTGGAGCTGGCTTACCACGACACGTTCATCCCCGTTTATAATATAGGTCCCGACCGGGGTCATAAGGGGTATTTCCCCCACATATACTTCCTGCTCCTTTATTTCCGACTCGAGCCGTAGCCGCAGTTTCATCCGTAAAGGCGCGGCGTAAGTGAGAGAACGCTTTTTACATTCCTCTATGTCATATTTTGGCGTCTTTATGTCGTAGTACAGATATTCGAGCCGGCATTCCCCATTCTGACTGACAATAGGAAATATCTCTCTAAAAAGCGCTTCAAGCCCGCTGTCCTTCCTTTTTGTCTTAGGAGCGTCAAGCTGCAAGAACTCATTATAAGAATCTACCTGTATCTTGATAAGATTCGGGATGTCAAAGACATCCTTTAGCCTCGCATAGCTTTTCCTTACGACTTTAACAGACATTCTGCCACGCATCCCCTGTGCTTTTGCACTTTAAAGATCACTTTTCCCGTTCAACCTGCCACTCTCCCGGGCCTAACCGGCATAACCTCATCAACGGCAGATCGCTCTCGCACGGCTGTCCAAATGGCCGGATCTGGCGCTTACTTTAATTCAACTTTCGCGCCGGCTGCCTCGAGCTGCTTCTTCATTTTTTGAGCCTCTTCCTTGGGTACCCCTTCTTTAATTTCCTTAGGAGCGGATTCCACAAGGTCTTTGGCTTCTTTAAGCCCTAGACTCGTAAGAGCCCTGACCTCTTTGATAACATTGATCTTATTCGCGCCCGCGTTAGCCAGCACTACGGTAAATATGTTCTTTTCTTCAGCTGGCGCTCCGGCTGCCGAGCCAGCCGCTCCGGGTACAGCCGCCGCAGCAGCAGGTGCCGCCGCAGAAACACCGAATTTTACCTCAAGGGCTTTTACAAGATCGGATAGCTCAAGAACAGTCATGGATTCGATGCTCTTGATCAATTCTTCCATCTTTTTCGAAAGCTGAGGCCCAGCTTTTTTCTTATCGGCTACCGCTGTCGCGGTATCTGCCTTTTCTTCTTGTACTTCTTCCTGTTTCTTGTTTTCCTCTACCATTTTTGGATCCTCCTTACTCCTTGTTTATTGACCTGCTTCTTTCTTTTCTTTTATTGAGTTTAACGCGTACAACGGACTTCGCAAAATCCCGCCCAGAACTCCGACAAAGCTCCGGATAGGCGACGCTATCATCCCCACCGCCATAGCTATCAATTGTTCTCTTCCCGGCAGTTCTGAAAGTTGCTTTACGTTCTCAACGGACAGGACCTTGCCGTCTATATATCCTTCCACCACTTTAAACCCCTGGTTCTTCTTCGAGAACTCCATCAGAAGTTTAGCCACGAGAACGGGATCATCCTTAACCACGCTTATCCCGAGTATGCTTTTTCTGGAAACGACTTCGTCCAAGCCACTGACCCCCGCCTCCTTAAGCACCCTTTTCATCACCCTGTTCTTTATAACGAGATACCGCGAACCGGATTTCCTCATAGACTTGCGAAGCTCATTTATTTGCGACGCCTTTATCTTTTCAACGCTAGAGATAAGAAATCCCGAGTTCCCCGGCAAAAGATCTTTGATCTCTTTCGCCATTAACTCTTTAACTTTCTTTCCGTATTTTTTTGCCATATCCGTCTTTCCTTTTCTAATGTCTCGCGTCCAGCAACCGCTATTTTATTTAAACAGGTTTTTGCTCAATTTAAGACCAGGCCCCATTGTTGAGCTGATCGCTATAGATTTGATATTCTGTACCCTTTGCAATTTCGGACTGGACTTCATGACGGCCTTGATAAACATATCAATATTCTCAGTTAACGCCTCTTCCGAAAAAGACAGTTTTCCAACCGGACCTTTTATCCCGGATTGTTTATCCATGCGGTACTCTATTTTACCGGCCTTCAACTCTTTCACCGCTTTTGCCACATCAGTGGTTACGGTCCCGGATTTGGGGTTAGGCATAAGCCCTCTAGGACCGAGTACTTTCCCCAACTTGGCTAGGTCCCTCATCATGTCGGGCGTCGCGACAGCCACGTCGAACTCCAGCCATCCTTCGGAGACCTTTTTTACCAGATCGTCGCCGCCCACATAATCCGCGCCAGCCCCTTTAGCTTTCGCCTCAAAATCGCCCTTACAAAAAACTGCGACACGCGTTGTCTTGCCTGTCCCGTGCGGCAGACTGACCATGCCGCGTATCGGATTGGTCGCCTGGTCAAGTCCCAATTTAATCGAGACTTCAACGGTCTGATCAAATTTTGTCTTAGGGCCTTTTTTGAGGACTGAAACAGCCTCTTTTATGTCATATTCCTTGTTATCTTTGATCAGCTCTTGTATCGCCTTTTGCCGTTTACTTAATTTAACCATTTATCTCCCACCTCTTTCGCTTCTCATCCTGATCAAAACACGCCAGCATCTTGCTATGGACCGGCCAAAATACCTATTCAACCACATCTATCCCCATGCTTCTGGCCGACCCTTTTATTATCTTTACCGCGCCCTCCATATCGAGCGCGTTAAGGTCCTGCATTTTCTCTTTCGCGATCTCCCTCACCTGATCAATCGTGACCTTCCCCACTTTTTCCGTTTTGGGATTGCCGCTAGCCTTCGCTATCCCAGCCGCTTTCTTAAGAAGCACGCTTGCCGGAGGGCTCTTTACTATGAATGAAAAAGTTCTGTCCTCATAAAGCGTTACAACTACAGGAAGAATAAGCCCCTGTTTATCCTTGGTCTTTTCGTTGAACTGTTTGCAGAAGTCCATTATAGGAACACCATGCTGCCCAAGCGCTGGACCGACCGGCGGCGCAGGATTAGCCTGTCCTCCCGGACAATAAAGTTTTATTTGTGTTTTGACTTTCTTGGCCATTTTAATTATTCCTTCGTTTTTACTATCCCTCTTTTAACCCCTTAGCTCTACCTTTTACCTTTACCCCCGGAACTACCATCCTCGTTTGCTCTTATATCTTCTCTATCTGCCAAGCCTCAAGCTCGACAGGAGTGGGCCTTCCAAAGATCGAGATCATTACCTTTATCTTGCCTTTTTCAACATTGGAATCCTCTATAACACCGGAAAAA
>CAZOMD010000052.1:13549-14680 GCA_964580895.1 uncultured Planctomycetia bacterium
TTCCTTGACCCTGACCGCTTCCCATTGTTTAAAAAGTATCTTGGGCACGGGTTTCTCCTTAGCCTCCTTCGTCTGGTGGAGTATTTCCTCGACTTCCTCCTCGGCTAAAGGAACCGGCCTTGTCCGTGTCCCCACAAAACCAGATATCCCGGGCGTATTCTTAACGAGATACCAGCTCTTATCGTTAAGTTCCATTTCGATAAGGATGTATCCCGGGAAAAATTTCCTTTCCGATATCTTTTTCTCCCCCTCCCTTATCTCCGATACCTTTTCGGTAGGGATTAATACCGTCTTAACATATTTCTTACTCTCGGGATCTTCCTCAAGCTTATTCTCCAGCGACTTCTTCGCGCTGAATTCCTTGCCTGTTAATGTATGAACAACGTACCATCGTATCGCCATATTAAAACGCTCCGCTTATTAATAACCTAACAAACCTTGAAAGGATAAGATCACACATACCTATATATAACGCCAAGAGGAACGTAGATATAAGAACAATCGTCGTTGAACCCATCAACTCTTGTTTAGTCGGCCATGCGACTTTCCCCATCTCGATCCTGACCTGGCTTACAAAAGCCCCTATTTTGGCCATTTCTACTCCTCGGTTTTCCTTCTATTGATGTTCCTTATATTAAAAATCCCATTTTTTATTGGCAGGAGAGACAGGCTTCGAACCTGCAACCCCCGGTTTTGGAGACCGGTGCTCTTCCAATTGAGCTACTCTCCTAAATATGACCCAACCTTTTGGAACAAAATGAACATGCGGTTATCGGTCAAATTTATCCCGTGCTAGTTTTCAACTTTTAGCGGAACAACTATCTTATGCGCTTCAATGAACAAATTTTCCGAACGCACAGCACCCGGAAAAGACTATATCAGTTACTTTATTTCCTTATGTAACGTACGTTTTCTGTCATGCCTACAATATTTTTTTCTCTCGAGCCTGTCCGGCGTATTTTTTTTATTCTTGACCGACGTGTAATTTCTATGTTTACATTCCGAACACTCGAAAGTTATTATCTCTGTCGCTTCTTTCTTTTTCGCCATTTTCTTTCCCTTTTCGATGAGGCCTTTGACCTATTTCTATTTCGCCGCCACGTCTATCCAGCAACTTGCCGGTCAGGCCTA
>CAZOMD010000053.1:0-14446 GCA_964580895.1 uncultured Planctomycetia bacterium
GCGGGGCCCGAAAAGAATGATACCACCGCTGTAAGGCGGTGGAGGTTCATAAGTCCAAAGTCTAAAGTCCAAAAGTCTGAATAAAAAATACCTGATTGCAGGTGCGTGCGTCCGCGTTACGAAAATATCTTATCCGTTCCCTTACGTGTTAAAAAAAAGACGAGAGATGAATGGTATAGGAAAGAGACGGAGTCCTTAAATACCTGGGGGATGGCGGTGACCATTTCCCCTGTGAAATTTACAAGATCAGCCGCGACTAGCAGTTTAGTGACAATAATATAACCTGAGAAATAAAGAAGTGTTTTACGGGCCCAATCACGCCGGCCGATAAGGCCGAACCCTATCCCCACAGAGATCACGCTTGTTACGAGGACAAATACAAGCACATTCGGAGGTTTTTTAAAAGACAAAAAAAGCGCTTGGAATATGGAACTTAGAAGTGTCACAGCGCCTAACCCCAGCTCGATAAGCCCGATAACGATTATAATTTTCTTGTGATCGTTAATCTTCATGACAGCCTGCAATGTGGAAGATAAAAAAACCGGGAAGATGCGGATTTATCCTTCTTTAAATCCCGAATGTTCAAAAATAGATATTCTATTTCGTCCATTTTCCTTGGAGTGGTAAAGCGCTTTATCTGCTTCGCTGATAAGGTTTTCCTGTGTTTTTTCCTCGGAGCCGTCATAGAACGATACCCCCATGCTCATCGTGACGTTAATCTGTTTTCCATCGGAGAATATCCTTGTGTTCTGGATGTCATCTTTTATCCTGTGCGCGGCGATCAGAGTTTTTTCCACAAGGTTTTTATGTCTCGCTTCGGGAGTAAGTTTATCTTCGAATACGGACCCCAGAAGGATTATCCCGAATTCCTCTCCGCCGTACCTGCCGACAATATCGTAGGCCCTTACGCTCTTTTGGACCACTTCGGCGACCGTTTTAAGGACCTTGTCGCCGGCGAGATGGCCGTAAGTGTCGTTAAGGTTTTTAAAATGGTCAAGGTCGCACATGACTATGGATATAGGCCGTCCCAGTTCTTTTGTTTTAGCGATTTCCTCTCCCAGCATTTTCTTGAACTGTTTCTGGTTGAATAAACCCGTAAGGCCGTCCCTTACGGCTTTTGACTCGGCTTTTCGTCTGAGGTTGTCCACTTCGCGTTTTTCTTCTTCTATCCGCGTTGTATATTCCCTGAACAAGAACAGCGAAATTATTAAAACGAGGATAGCGACAAAGGTAAATTTTGTTATATTTGTTATGCGCTCATATTCTTTGAATTTCTTTTTGAACTGAGTATTCATGTCGTATACGAAGATCTTGCCGTCAAGTTTTCCGAGCCTTATGGGATGTATGTATTCAGGAGCGACAAGATCAGATTCCTTGATGCCTTTAAGGAGGCTTCGCAGGATTCCTTTTTTGTCCGTATATACGAAATCAACGGTCAAGGATGGCGGCGCGTTATATTGTTCAAGTATGTATTTTATCTTTTTTAGGGAAGGGGAGGTCATCTTTTGCTGAAAGTCCAGGCAAAGTAAGCGGGCCATCGATTCGACCTTGATGTAATACTCCGGGGGTTTTTCTATGAAATAGGCGTACATTACGGTGCTTTGGGCCTTGAAAAGATAGCTAAAAATAAACCATATTATTACGGCAAGTATAACTATCAGTTTTACGTATTTTGTCCTTAAAAGAGAGGAAGGCATCGATTTCTGACCCCTTTGTTTTGGAACGCTTATTAGCCGATAGACGCTAATAAATGTTCAATAACAAGTATATTGAAGTAAGCTGAAAAAGCAAAAAAATCGTAACAGTTCAGCTATTCACAGTAAGATAAAAGCTATGTGCTAAAGATGGGTCCTGTCGGCAAAAGGGTGGATATCAGGATATGCCGAGAATTTAGTGAAGTCATGTGCATCCTGGCCAGCCAGATGGCCGTCTGGAGCGACGGGAAGGATGCTTTTGAGCATTGAGCAGGCTATGGCCGAGAGGATATGAATAATTTAAGCTTCCCCGCTAAGCTACGCCTGAAGAACAAAAATAACAAATAGACCGCGAGAAGCGCAAAAAGCATCCTTCCCGCGGATAACTGAACTAATACAAAAAATAATACTAATCCAAAACGGCTAATTGTACGGCTTGGTTTTGCAATTGACCGGCTAAGAGTGTATATTTTAGAAGAGCCAAAGCGGAACATTTTAGCGGGTTTTTGAAAAATACCCGGCGTTTATAGGCACTTGCCGGTGTTGTCTTGGTAGGGACACCCGGCGCTTATAGGTACTTGCCGGTGTTGCCTTGGTAGGCAAGGAGAAAGAGTATGGCGAAGGCGATTCTTTTTAAGGCTGTAATGATCACGCTAAGCGTTATGGGGAGCATATGTTTTCTGGATAAGTATCTTCAGTGGGCCGCTAGCTTATGGGTTTTGGGAAGCGTATTGTTCCTTGTATTCTTTCCGCGCGTAGAAGGCGAGCCCCGATCAAGGCTCAACAGGTTTATCTCTGATATCGTGCCGGTTCTTTTCTTTATCCTGATCAGCGGATTGGTGCTTCTTGCCAGAAAGGGGTACGACAGGGATTCGGTCATTGTGTTCTTTGCCACGCTTTTTGCGTACGCGGTAGTTATCGCGAAACTGTTGTGGCGTAGACGACGAGAGGAAAAAGGGTGAAATTTTTCTTGTTGTTCATAGCTATGTTCTTTGCCGTACTTGTTTGTCCTGTCCACGTACCTTATTTTTGTGTTTCGGCCAAAGCGGGAGCGGAAGAGGCGAAGGAGCCGGACAGCGGATACGTTATAGTGAAACTTAATAATGGGGGCAATTTGTCCGGCAGGTTGGCGCAGAAAGACGCGGCAGGGCTGGTTTTGGATATAGGGTATGGGGAAGTAACTGTTTCCGCATCCGACGTCAAGAGCATCCAGACGGATAGTTCGAGGGCCCCGGGAAAAGATATCGCAGAGGAAGCGGGTGCAGGGTCTATCCTTACAAAAATTAAAAAACAGCTATCGTCCGAAGAGACAAAAAAAGCTGTTCTTAAAAGAAACAATGAATATGTGAAGATAAGGGAACAGATAGCCGATGAGGCTATGAGAAAGCGAGAATACAGGGTAAGGTTCCAGGATCCTTCTCAAATAGCGGTAAATGTGGTCTTGAACCGCAAGGTCCAAGCCATGATGGTAGTCGACACCGGCGCTTCGCTCGTGTTATTGCCGAGAACCATAGGCGACAGGTTATTCCCTTCGGCGTTGCGGTCGAGAGAAAGAATACCGACAAGACTGGCGGACGGTACGGTACGGACCGGAATCCCGGTCATGCTTAGGTCGGTCGAGATCGGCAACCTTAAGGCCGAAAATATCCAGGCCATCATAATGGACGCGGGGGAGGATATGGGGCTTTTGGGGATGTCCTTTCTTAGCAGGTTTCACGTGAACATCGATTCCACCCTTAATGAATTGGTTTTACGGATAAAATAACCTGCCCGCGTATTTTTATTTCCACATAGTTTTCTCAAAAAAAGTATATTTTTAATGACAGTTCAGCGATAAAAGAGCTTGTCGCTCTAAGGCGCTAAGCGCCCAAAACATCTCCTATTTATTCGCGCTAAAACTAAAATAGATCGAATAAATTTTATTGTATTTTGTAACAGTTTAGCCCTCCGGTAAAGATTTACGTCATTTTGAGTTGCTGATCCGGTCCTCACATGCTTCTCGCGGGGACGCTCATTTTCCCCCGCGAGGAAAATTTCGCTTGGGCACTCGGCCTCGCTCTCCCTCGCTTTCGCTCGGGATCCATGCCCGCTTCGGCCTCATGACGCCCCGCTCAAAGCATGCTAGGTCCGGATCAGAGTAACGCCATGGGGCATATGACAATATCGTATTTGAACGTAAGCTGTCTTGGGCATTCCTCCAGGGACGTAAAATTTTTTCCTGCGAAAAATTTTCCTCTACATTCGTCTCGCAACTCTCCTTCGCCAAATTATATCCTTATGGCTAAATACTATAGCTTCGGAGAGACCAAGCTTGCGAGACTCGTGAAGCCCTGTCAGAATGCCCAAGACAGCTTACGTTGTGACAGTCTACCTATCGATACAATTTGTTCCGCGGATAGCCATTACGCGTATCACTAAAGACACCCGCTAAACATTTACATATTTTTTCTTGACAAGTATTTATACTTGTATTATACTTGTATTGTACTTGTTAAAGAAAGGTAAAAATGCCTAAGGCCTTCAGATTCAAATTTATCGCCACTGTATCGGACAGAGGGCAAATCTTCATCCCCAAAGTCCTGCAGGACTATTTCAGTATACGGAACAGAGATAAAGTTATCTTTAGCGTACAGGCGGATGGAAGTGTTGTTTTTGAAAAAAAGGAAGGAGAAAAGTGATGTTAAAAAAAAGGTACTCTCAGAAAGTGACGATCGGGGAGATGAGGAGGAGCAATAAAGAGATGAGCGATGCCTTGCGAAGAGGTGCTTCCAAGGAAGCGCTACGCAAGGTCTTCAACATGTATTACAAAGACCAGGCGAAAGAGCTGTACAAAAGGATCAAGAGTTCAGGCAATTGATGTCCTGTGACGCGGAATAATGTTCTAAAATGAAGAAATATTTCGCGGTGACTTTTTGTACGCGGCAATTTTTAGAACGTGAAAAACGGCGCGGATCCGCATCAAGATAAAACATGTGACTGAACCGTGCTGTCAAGTGGGACGTCAGTACTTTTATATCCGCATTCTCAGCTATTTCTATGTTGATTATGTTCTACCCGAGGCAAAGAGGATAATAGTTTTTACCGTGGGGTGGGAAGCGGTTGTATTAAAAACGGGTAACAACGGAGTGGCAGATGAAAAAATCATACATGTATTTTTTGCTGACAGTATATTGTTGCTGTGTGTTCGCGATAGGCGCGGTCGGCTTGGAGGAAGATGATTTTTCGAAAAAAATGGAAACGGACGGCCTCAGAAACGGTTTCTTCGTATTGCAAGATGGGGCTCTTAATCAGGTGCGCCAGATCGAATATATTAACGGCGCGCGGGATATCTTGGCGCATCTCGGCATCTCCGCCGTTGAGAAAAATTTTCCGAATTTTACCGATGGGCAGATACTGGACAGCATAAAATTCTATTATGACAATCATCCCGGAAAGGTCGGGACTCCTGTAGCGGAAATATTATTGTCCGGGGTCGAAAGCGCGGACCATTTTAATGTCATAAGCGACAAAATGGAAACGGATGAATTTCTGAACGGGTATTATCTTACCAGCGAGAAAATGGACCCTTTGGCGCAAGCCATGTATGTCCAGGGGTTGTGTGACGCGACCGCGAAACTTGATATGGACGTTATGAGAAAATACTATGGGGATATGGAGCATCCCGATATATGGGACGCGGTCGTGGAATTCTATCGAAAAGATATGAGCCGGCGAAAAGAACCCATAGTTAACGCCATCCTTTATGGGCTGGGAAGGGAAGCATCCCCTGAAAAAACGGAAGAAAAAAAGGTGCTTGATTACAACGATGAGACATATGACGGGATGAGGGGATACGAGTAAGTGTTCCGCCCAAAATCGCTTGACAAGTATAATGAAGGCGTATATCATCATTTTACGTCAAATTATTAACACGCGAGCGTAGCACAGTGGTAGTGCAGAAGCCTTCCAAGCTTCCTACGTGGGTTCGATTCCCATCGCTCGCTCCAACTTGATTTATAAAGCCTTTGGCCGTATAGCCAAAGGCTTTTTTTATTTAACAGAGCATTCGAGATTTGAGATGGGAAATTAGATAAGGTGTGGCCCTCGGCCACGTCCAGGCATCTCGAATGCGATCGAATTTCGAATCTCCAATTTCGGCTATTGTTTCATTGCCCCGCCGCTATCTAATCACGCGGGAGTTCCCCACCTGTGAGGGTGGGGGTGAGAGCAGGGTGCCGCAAAGTGGCTCGGGCGGGGCCCGAAAAGAATGATACCACCGCTGTAAGGCGGTGGAGGTTCATCATTCCATAAACGAAAGAATTTAAAAGCCTTCGGGTTATGTCCGGAGGCTTTTTTGTTGTTGCCGATGGGAATCGAATGGAACCGCTAATCGGTTACGGAAATGGGCGAGTTTAGCCCCGGGATTCGCTGATTTTAACACCCCTCTTTGCGGGGCTCGCAAAAGTCGGCTCTAAATTTCGCGAACTTGCCCGTTTGAGTTTCTACATTTTAGCGGGTTTCAAACAACGCGAAATTTCCCCCTAAGAAGGAGTAATCCCTATGAAATAGTTTGCAGGATGGGAACGAGCGGACTTTTGCTTGTTAAAAATGCTCATCCCGGGGCTAAACTCGCCCATTTGGTTAGCCTTTGGGATTGTCTTGGTGCGCTGTGGCGTTAAAAATACAAAAGAAAGCAAACTTTATATTGCACTAACAATAGGTTTTTGTTATATTATACTTCTACTTTTTAGCCTAACAAAATAATATAATGGGGCGAAAACATATTATATGCAAGTTATTGTAAAAAAACATATTTCAGCAATCCTCGTTTTATTCTTTCTCTTGAATGACATTTCCTGGGCAATGCCTGAAAATGTCAATTTCAATCATAGTACTATTCAAGTGCAGTCCATATTTAAACCTTTTACGGACGTAACTGGCGGCGTATATGATGAAGCCCAGCTGAGGATAGAAACAGCAGTCCTGATATCGGCTGTATTAAAGGATCCTGGTGCGCCTTTTTTTGACATAAACGCTATTCTTGACAAATGGTACAGCAATATTCCGGCAAACTATAACCCTTATAAAGAAAGACAGCGTATCTTAAGGGTAGTAAATGACCCGAAAATCATTTCTGATGAAACATCTAGGACGAAGTATATTTTGATCCATGTAGAGGTATTTCGCGGTGAACATCAGGGTAAGGGATTCGAAATAAAATGGTACGGGAAAAATCTGAATGATCTACAGACCGGTTCGGGGATAGAGATCGAACAGAAAATAATAGATGCCAATTCAGTCAAAGAAAACAGCCAGGAAGAGGTCAGACCTAGGGGGTCTCCGGAGATAGATAAACAAATAATTCTTGAAAAAGATTATAGCAAATCGAACGCAAGAACACCGCGAGCGGCGGTTAATATTAACGATGTGGTTCGTGGTCTGGAACCTAAGCTGGAAGAAGGACATAGTTCGTATGTAAATTTCGAATTGGATGAACGGTTAGACAAGGTGGAAGCTCCGAGGGCTTTCGTACATGCCGTTAAATTTGGTTCTTTAGATGGAGAACCGGCCAAAAACATAGCGGAGTTCTATCTTAAGCGCATATTAAGTTCGGCTTTACTGAACGCTATTTATTATGCTGATAAGGATAAAGGGCTAAAGATTAAAGTAAAGACCTTTTTGACCCAAAACAATGAGCCTGCTTTATTGATAAGCGATACGGGGCCTGGAATAGATTTCGCTAAAATACGACAAAAGATATTGGCAGGGTTTGAGAAAGGGTTGATTCCAGAAACGAGTGTAGATAAAGAACGTTTGATCAGAGGGGACAAGGAATATCTTATATCACTTCTTTTTGAAGTTCTTGTTTCCACAAAACCGCATTTAATCGAGATACCTCTTTTCGGCAGGGATGAACCTCAGGGGCGCGGGTTCGGACTTAAATATGAGGCAATGATAATGGAAGCGTCGAGGGGTAAAATATGGGTCGAGACGCGGCCCGGCGGGGGAACGACATTTACGTATATTTTCGAGCCGATAGGTTCGAAAGGGCAATATTATATTAGGAAAGCCGCTGGCCGGATTGGTAAACTCGCCTATATCCGGGGGAGCAGCCTGAAATTTACCGGTACGGATAAAGAAAAAGCCGAGGTCGATGTCCAGGACGTTCTAACCGGAGAAAATCTGGGTGCGTTCGAACTTAATAAAGCGGATGGGGATATTTTGGAGGAGATCTTTCATAAATACGAAGAGTGGCTGCCGGATGAAAAGAACAGAAAAATCGTCCGGCGAGTCTTGAATCTCTTCGAACCTGTCCCGCCGAGTTTTTATGTGTTCGTAAAATCGATAAAAGACCTTAGCGGATTTTCATTGCCAGGGCACAATCTTATCGCTTTACATGGTGATTTGGTCAACGACCGCGTGGCGCTCTTACACGAACTTATGGAATACGCGGTTACGGAAGGCAGGGTAAGCCTCAGTATCTCTCAGGATAAGACTAAACTCTACATCCGCGTGAATGGGTTTAACAGGGCCATGACGCTTGATATCGCGAATACCCTGAAAAGGTTGCAAAATGAGGAATGGTCAAAATGGCCCGCGGACGAATTGAATAAAAAACAGCATTACCTTTTGAGGATATTGCTGAATCGTATACATGAAAAAGAAGACAAGGTTCTTACGGGAAAGATACAGGCTTTCCAGGGGAAAGGGATTTCTCTGAGGGATTTCGGTATGGACGTCGCGGTACCGCTGATAGACAAGAACGGTTTTGAGGCGGATTACATGATGAAGCTTGAGGGGAAGGTGTTTGTGTTCAGGCATCTCGCCCAGGATAAGGACGCCGGAGGAGGGGTCTATAGCGTAAGGGATTTTGCCGCGTTCCACGTGACCGCGGACGGTAAGGAGCATTTCGCGGGAGGTATATGTTATACAAAAACGCCAGGGGAAAAGACCGCGTATACGGCACAGGGGAAAGGTTATGGGTCATTGGAACGCGAAATGGGGTATTTCCCGTTCTTCGTGAAGCCGGCATACCAGGAACAGTATTACCTGGGTAGGATCCTTATGTCCCTAGCGATGAAATATATGAAGAACGTGGACGGTATAACGAAATATCATTATGAAGGCCCCAATGAACCGGCGAAAAATACGCTTATCAATGTTCACCCCAGATACCTGACGCATAATGATCCCGATATACGTAAGGGGGAAAAGAGCGGCAGGGTCTTTGGTCTTGTCGCTTCACGCGGACAGCACCAGGTGATAGCGCCTTGGCTTGATGTACGGTCGGGATCAGAGGAACGGGAAGATAAACTCGTTTCTTTAGGGACACTTGGGGTGGAGAAGGAGATCCCATATATCGATAAGTGGGGGTTCAGGGCCGATTATGCGATGAAGGTCAAAGGGAAGGTCTTTCTCTTGCGCCATTTTGCCCAGACAAAAACCATATATGACGATAGAGCGCGCGTACGGGATTTCGCGGTGTATGAGCTGTCCGGCGAAGGCAGAGAAAAACTTATTGGGTGGAATTATTATTATATTCCCGCGGATGACGAGAAGAAGGCCATTACGGACGGAGATTTCCCCGAGCACGCGCTATGGGACAGGACATATCCCTTCGCGTTCCATGTGTACCACGGATACCGAAAAGAGTATTTTGTAGAAGATCTTTTGTTGTCAGCGACAGTCCGGTATATGAGACATGAAGATAAGGCGGAAGAATACATATTTGACGAGAAGGCGGAAGATATAGATGCCGTGTTGTCAAAAATATTTCCGGACAATGTTACCCGCGACGGGGGCAAGAGAACGGGGTATCTTGGGTGGGAAGTGAGTAAGAGAGTCCTCGGAATTATCGGTAAACAGTGTGAAACTATTGTTTTGGCTGACTGGCTCGGCGGTAAAAAAGAAACGATGGTTTTGGGAGGCAAGGCCCCGCAGATCGGCAACCGGGCTTACGCGAAGGCGGATACGTTCGAATATACGAAGACCGATAATAGCGAAGCCACGGTCAAAGTGTATAGGAGCCTTCCGAAACATGTTAGTGTTTCCGCGAAAAAAGCCCGGAAGATCGGCGGTTTCCTCCATACGCTCAAACTGGCGCGGAGCGATATCGATCCGCTTAAAGAAGCGCGTGAAAAGATCGGGAAGATCCGGTTCAGGGAAGAGAAGTATGAACGGCTTGTACATGAGATGTTCCGTTTTTTTGAAAAGAGGCAAGCCGCGTCAGCGCCCGGTCTTTTTATATATGACGCGCCGGCGGAGGACATATTAGATCTATTTGGTTTCCCGCTCGCGGAAAAGAGAATAATAGCCCTGCATACGGATCTTATAGGAAACCCCGTGGCTATTTTTCATGAACTGGCTGAATATTTTTTGAATAATGAGAGAAGAGTAAATTTAAAACTGAACGATGATAGGACTATTTTAAAAGTGGATATTACCGGGAAGGAGTTCGATGTAGATGTCTCCCCGGCTATAAAAGAACTTGGCGCGGAGGGGGAAGAATGGGTGGACTCGCATATCACGACTATAAATGACAGCACTCATTTAAAGTTACGTATCTTGCAGAGGGCCCTGTTCAGGGACCTCGATATGGACCTGACACGAAAGATCAGAAAACTGCAAGGTATCGAAGATATAATAACACTACCCGATGTGTCCGGTGGCAAAAAAAAGGAGGGGCCGGGACAATTAGAGCTCTTCACCGGTCAAGGGGGTCTTGCCCCGGGAATAAAATTAGAGACAAGTAAACCCAAGGAGAAAAAAGAGTTCATCGTAGACATCAAAGACGGGGTTTACGACGCCGAGATGGTCCACGGGAATAATGATGACGATGTTAGGAAACTCGCGGAAGTGATGGCCGGGATAAGCTATGAAGCGCTGAGAACTACGCGCAAAAAAGAGGGGATAGACGCAGATGTCCGTAAGCCGGCCGGCGAATATTATTCCCACCTTAAGGATAATACGGCTTTTTTCGCGGTAAAGGGGCAGAAGGTCATAGGGTATCTTACTTTTGATGTAGGGCCACAACCTGAAAAGACACCGGAGTTGGTAGATATAGCTATCTTGCCGGAAGAAAGAAACAAAGGGCTCACGCGTGCCCTCATGGACAACGTTATCGAATCGTTCATTGACCTGCCGGACTTTAGCGGAAAATTCACGGTATACCCCACGGAAGAAATGAGAGGCGCGGTCCTTTTGTATCTTTCGAACCGCGGGAAGCATAAAAACAGGAAAATATCCTGGTATCTGGAAGATAAGGAATTCCGGGATCATTTTGAGGTATCTGTTCTTGAGTATGATTTCGGACAGGAAGCCGGCAAGGCGATGTCGGGGTTACGAAATGGCGTATACGAGGCGCAGAAGGTCATACATGGAGAATGGCCGGTGTTGCAGAGTCTTGCTTTTCTGATGTCCGAACTTGAATGCGCCCAATATTCTTGCCCCGACGAAAGTAAGACGCATCATCTAATGTTCATGGAATCAGAGAGGTTTTATAACGATCTTGAGAATAACAACGTCTACGTTACCGTTTCGGGAGGCAAGTTGACCGGTTTTTTGCGCTATTCTTTTCCGGAATTAAGCAGAACTTTTGAAATAAAAGATATAGTAATTGCCCGCGGGGAGACAGGGAAGACGGTCTTATATCGGCTTTTGGACAGTTTTATTCAATTTGTCTTGGAGAATACCGCCGAGAGAAACAGAATATTTACTTTTTCAGCCATTACACAGGAAGAGGTCAGCCTTATCCGCGAATATCTTGCTTCACGCGCGGAAAGCGTAATTACGCCTTATCCCTGGTGTTTAGGATATGTGGAATCCGGGGACCTTATTACCGTGCGGTTATTCACGATAGCCGTCAAGGAGCGGACTTTAGACGCAGTTATTAATGGTTTGGAGGCGGGAGTATATCCGGCGCGTGATATATGCGGGCAGAATACCGATATCGAAACCGCTCTTTCGCAAAAACTCGGGGAAATAGAAGCGGCGGTCTTATCCGGATACAACTCATCGGTTGATCGGAGATTGGCCGGAGAATTCACCCGGTTATATTCTCAAGTGATAGATAGCGACGCGGTATTCGTAAGCATAACAAAAGACCGCAGCATAGCCGGATTTGTAGAAGTGATATCGACCGACCCGGGCAAAGTTGAGGTTGTCCTGAATGTGGACAATAGCTCCAAGAGTTTAAGCAGGACGGAGGGCAATAAATGGGTAAGAACGATTACGGGCCTATTGGATAAGGCCGTGGAAAAAATGATGGACGAAGAGATTGATTCCGCATCCTTTGAGCTTAACGTAATTCCGGGCGTGATGATGAGAGATGTCTGCAAAAAATATCTATATAACCGTTCGGAAGAAAAAAGATACGGTTTCGGCTGGTATCTTGAGTGGGAGGGAACGGTCAACGTGGAAGGTGTCGATGTTGTAGATGTGACGGTCCGTAGGTTTCCCCGAGAGATGGAAGATATCGGGCTCAAAGAATTCGAGAACAGTACGGACAAAGGAATGGATGCCGAACGAATGGCGGCGGCGTTAAGTATTTTCAGGCATGGGAGCGGGCAGTATGATCTTGATGTTAATATGGATTCTTTGTTCTCGTCCGTACAGTTGTACCTCAATTACGTTAAGATGAGAGGGGACGACGTGGAGAGCGAACTGGCCCTCGTGAAAGGAGCAATAGGCAAGATAGAAGACGCGATCCGAGAATTATTGCCGTTTAGGGAGATGTTGCCCCGCGAAATGTTTGGAAAAGATGAAATTAAGAAATGTTCTGACCTTCTCGGTTCTCTTGACCGGCAGCTATTCGAAGTTAAAGATATTTTGGATATGATCGAAAAAGATAGCGAAAGCAAAAAATTCCATGATCCGAAAGTTGTAGAGGGATATCATAGGTTACGGGAGACCTTGCAGGTATCGAACGCTATGCTTAATAAAGAGGTGGTTTTTGAAAAGGTCAGATTAAAAGATATTTTAGCGCGGGCAGTGGATTCTATCACAGAGAAGAAGGGGGAACATCAGTATATTTGCGAAAAAATTAATATCGAAGGCCTTGATGATGTCGTTATTTCAGGACAGGCCACGGCGCTAAAACTTGCTTTTGAAAGAATCTTAAGCAATATGTTTCACAGCAGGGCCGGAAAGATTGACATAACTATAACAGTTGAAAACGATTACGCTATTATAAGGATAAGAGATGACGCTGGCGGGATCGATGAGGATCTTATAAATACCCGCGATCCGTTGAACCGGCAAAAAGTATTCTGGCCCGGCACGACCGGCCGTGAAAACGGCACTGGTATGGGCATGAATTTTCTGTGGCACGTCGCGGAACTGCACGGCGGATGGGGAGAAGCCCTCAACTATGCCGGGGACAATGACAAGATCGGCGCGGAGTTTAAAGTATATCTGCCATCTAAAGAAAAGAAACTTGTAATGCCTGATATAAACAACCGTATTAAAAATATCAATTCCGGCATGAAACCGGTTTTTCTTAAGTTAAAACCGTACTTAGAGACTCTTGAGGATAGTCCGGTGAACATTGTGGTAGATACCGGGATTATAAATGAAGACCAAGCCTCAAGTATCGATCTTCTTTCCTGCCTGATCCTTTCTTGCGTGGAAATGCCCAATGTTCATTTTACTTTCAAGAAAGACGGATTTTTCTGGAATAGCGTTGAACAAATAGACGAGGAATTTTCAAGCAAAGTCATGTCCGAGGCAGCAATTAACGCGCGAAAATACAACATATTCCTTGATGCTGAGAAATTTAAAAAGGAAAGGATGAACGCTGATCGAGATAAGTTCAATGCCATCGAAATAACCATGGTGAGGGAAAAGATACTAAAAAAAGGAAGAGACTTTGGCGAAAGGTTAAAGCCCTATCAGTATCCCGTAGCTCTTGAAAACGATGTTAGACAAAGCGGCGAAGTTTTTGTTCCTAATTTTGAAGCGGCATTTACGATAGGACTCGCGCAGGCGGCGCTGGCCATAGCGTATAAAAAGGGAGATTCCGAAGATTTGGCATTTTTAATGAAATATCTACCCGAAAAACTTGAAAAGATCTATAAACATTGCAACGCGGACATACACATTACCGATAAGACTCTGGAAAATATGATCCACCCATCTTCCGTGGTGAGGCTAAACCTGGCGTTGGATCTTGTGTTGCCTGTTTCCGCAAGGATGCCTATTGAAAGGCTTAAAGAGCTTAATGACGCTATGCAACTTTTCATGCTTAGCGCGTAAGATGACTGACATGGGTTTAACCTGCCTTTACATGGAATATTGTAACGTAGGGGAGGGTTTGAAATCCTCCCCCTACGATTTCCCGGCATTAAAAATGCTTAGAAGACGGCGCGTAAGGAAATTCCGTGAAAAAGTTAGAAATATTTCTTGACATAAAACACTTTTTTGGTAAAATCATTACTCCGACATCTCAACATAAATAGCATATTAATGCTAATTAGTGATCTATATTAATACTTGTTGAAAGTCAAGTAACGGGAGAGTTTATTGTCTTTTTTGGGAGAGATATATTTTGGCGAGTGCAAATGCCCATGTAGCTCAGCCGGTAGAGCACATCCATGGTAAGGATGGGGTCGCCGGTTCAATTCCGGCCGTGGGCTCCATAGGTGAAAGGCCTTTTCAAAGATCGATCGAAAAGGATGCGAACTAAAAATAAATTTATAGTAAGAGGGTTTTTCTCAAAGGGTTAAGGAGGTTATCATGGCCAAGCAGAAGTTCGAACGAACTAAACCGCATCTGAA
>CAZOMD010000054.1:0-14394 GCA_964580895.1 uncultured Planctomycetia bacterium
CGTCCACTTTTCTCCGCATAGCCAAAAAGGCGTATTCCCCGTTACCTTTGTCTTCGGTAATGACTACGACATCGTTATCTTTTTTGATCGTCCAGACCCCAATCCTAGCGAGAAACGCCTCAAACGCCTCTATGGTGAACGCCTGAGCGCCCATTTCGGAACTATGCTCTTGCCAATATTCCCTATACTTTTTAAGCCACATCTCTTTCGCCGCCTGGATATTAACGATATTATCAAGCTTGACCTGCGAAAGAAGACGGACCGTCATCTTCGTAAGATTAGCGGAAGTCTTTTCGGGATCATCCCTCCACCCGGCAAAATACGCCTCCACCGCCAGTTTATACTTAT
Organism: uncultured Planctomycetia bacterium; assembly: GCA_964580895.1. Lineage (GTDB taxonomy): Bacteria > Omnitrophota > Gorgyraeia > Tantalellales > Tantalellaceae > CAZOMD01. The sequence goes on from CAZOMD010000054.1 coordinate 349, forward strand.
CCGACTGTAACAACTCCTCGTAGACCTCTTTTTTCTTATTGGTCAGTATGGCGATATACGGGCGCTCTTTGCCGCTTTCGAATTTCGGGATGACAACAAGGTAGGAAAGTTTCTTCGCCTTCATGAGTTCCGTAAGGCCCGTCGTGTGGAATCCCCCGGTCACAAGGGCCGCCACGTGTTTATTCTTCTCGCGCATGCGTTTTATAGTGTTGTCGAGGAGGGCCCTATCCCTTACCTCGGCATCCTCGTAAAATTTGAGCGCGTTATCGACCCCGCCGAAGATCATCTCAAGGTCATACCCGCCGCTTATAGGAACGTTGTACTTGGCGCACATATTTTTGATAAAAGCCGCCGAAACCGCCGAAGTGAGCTCGCCCTTACGGTCTTTGATCTTATGATACTCGTCGTTGGTTATCTCCATCCCATATAGTCCGTCCAGCATATTGACCATATGTTTTATCCCGACAAACTCTCGTTCGTCGCCGTTACGGAACAATTTTTCACGCAGGACATCCTCGATCTTTTCCATCTCCCTGTAAAGCGCGGGGAGGTCGACCGACTCATAAATGGCCACATACCGCGCGAACCTTATTAAATTCTCGTACATCTCCGGCAATACGCCGTACCTGTCGGAAAGCTCCACGAGGTACGAGTGGAATACACCCTGCGATACTTTGTTCTGCTTGAACGCGAGAGATTTGAGGACAAGTTCCTCGAGTTCCTCCTTGTCCATACCCTGGCTGAGTTCGTCGATAAGGAACCTGCGTTCCGTGTTGGCTTTCTTGAAATCTATCTTTGATTCGAGGTCTATGGACCTGAGTATCTTTTCAAGCTCCGGATACCCTGAAAAATCCTCTTTATATTCGTCGGCTATTTTTCGGACGTACGCCCAATGGTCTTTGAAGCTCATGCGCCCCGCGCGGTGGAGCGCCGCGTTACGGTTAAGGACCTTAAGCGGTTCGGAGCAGATCTTTTCCTCGAGGAGACGTAATTCCTCCAGTAAGCGGTATATCTCTCCTTTTCTTTCGGAACGGTCTCCGGCGACCTGCCTGAAACTCTCGAGGTTTTCCCTGTAAAGCGCCTCCTCCTCTATCCCGTAAAGCTCGACTTCCGGACCGTCGAACGTTATCGAGAAGAACTCGCCGGCCCCCATATACCCTTCCCGCATAAGGTAATCCGCGGTCTCGCCACGGACTTTCTCGTCCGGGAAAGTCTTAAGGAGGGAGGTGTCCACATATCCCTCCGCCCCCTCAAGGGCTACAAGCCGGAGATCATAATTTGTGACAAGCGAATTTAAAAGATTAGCTATCGAATACTGAGCCGAAAGCGACGCGTGGGCGTCCTGTATGTTGATGATGACCTCGTCGCCGCCGTTGGCGACTACTTCCTGGGTCTGGGCGAGGTCATACGGTATCTCAAGGGGTTTCTGATTAAAATCGAGGACAACATTCTCGTAAGGCTTAGCCTGTTCCCAGACGGGTTTTCCGTCCTGCGACCAACCGATCTGTTCGTAGAAAAAGACAAAAGAAAGGACGATACTGATAACCTTCATGAACGAAGTGTGGCGTCTTTTGAACTCGTCTATGCCGGGATCAAGCCGAGGGGCATGCTCAGTTGAAGCATCTGGCCGGAGTCTTGCGAAAGAAGAGCTATCTCCGGAAGAAATAATTCTCCCGCTCTGCCAATTTTTCATCTCTACCTTCCTGCATCATAGTCTTTTTTATTGCCTAACGCATACTTGCAATTAGATTATACCACATTACGTATATTAGACAATATGTTATATCTGGATTTTTACTTTCTAACGTTTTGAGATATTAGCGAAATTATCGATTGGATGTAGTGAGAAAATCCTGGCAAAATCTTAAAATTCCAGCCTCTTTTCAAGAGTAAAATTTATGTTTCTAAAAATATTTTTTCACATATATTCAGATTATACTTCTCCTCGACTAAAAAAGTAGTTTTCTCAATGCCTCTAAATCTACAATTATAAATTCCTAACCATACGAACACCGGGAATGCGCAGTATTTTAATGGACATAGTTCAAACCATCCAGTAAAAAATTACGCCGCTCTGGTTCAATGAAACGGACCAGAGCATGCTCCTCACGGGGACGCTTATTTCCCCCCTGCGAGGAAAATTTCGCTCGGCATTCGGCCTCGCTCTTCCTTGCTATCGCTCGGAATCCATGCCCGTTCGGCCTCATAACGCCCCGCTCAAAACATGCTCTGGTCCGTTCCGCAATAACAACTACAGTATATACGACAATATCACCAGCAAAATCCGGCATGCCTCGACAGCAAGTCTAAATCCTAAATGTATTTAGGCTATCGTCCTTTCCCCCGCAGATTTCCTAATGCAAATCTAAACGCGGGGACAAAGCGGGCAAATTTTGTTATTGCAAAATTTGGGATTATGCAATTCGTACAACGGCGAGCCGGGATTTAGAACTCTATAGTTTTCCAAATATGCCTAGGCCGGATTTCGAGCCGTTTTTAACAGAGCAAAAGTTCGCCCGTTCCCTGGTTCTTTAGGGAAAATTTTAAATTGTCTCTATTTTTAAAATTTAGGGACAACTTTTGCGTACCCCGAAGGGGGATGTTAAATCCGGCGAGAAACCGGTCGTGGTATATTCAAAGTTGAATTTTAACGGAAAGAAATTTCGGATTGCTTGCTGGCGGCAACCGGCGAACCAACTAACCTGGCAAGAACGAGAGTTTACTCCGCTTCCGCGGTCTTTTCGGAAGGTTTTTTGCGCAGTCTGGGGCGGAACTTCAGCCCCTTGACAGCCTCTCTCAGCCTAAGCAAGAACAGGCTTGAATATCTCCTGATGCTATTTACATCGAGGCCTTCTTTCATGACCGTATCGAATTGCTCGAATATCGAATATATCGACGGGACTATTACCAGGGTCAGGGGTGTCGAAAAGCACAGCCCACCCATTACCGTGATAGCCAGGGGGTTCCACAGGTTGGAACCTTCGCTTCTATCGAGCGCCATAGGCACGAGGCCGAATATGGTCGTACCGGTTGTCATAAGGACCGGCCTCAACCTGTCACGCGCGGCCTGCATGAGAAGCCTGAAAAGGTTTTGTCGTCTTTTCTTGAGCTCGTTGGCATGGTCGACAAGGATAATACCGTTATTGACGACTATCCCCGAAAGCATCATGAGACCTATAAGCGCCCCCATCCCTATTGAAGTCTTTGTCAGGTATAAAGAGAGTATCGCCCCTATGGAGGCCAGCATTACCGTTACCATAATAATGAAAGGCTGCCGGTAAGACTCGAACATAGACGCCAGGACAAGATATATAAGAGCGAGAATAACAACAATGGTCAATATAAATTCTTTCTGCGTCTTAAGCAGCGTGGGATAATCTCCGCCTATCTCATAAAAATAGTCCTCCGGCAGTTTCAGGTCCGCGAGCTCCTTGTCCAAAAGTTCCGCCGCTTTCCCAAGCGCCAGTTCCCCTATATTCGCGCTTACCTGTATCATCCTCGCGCGGTTTTTGCGCCATATCTCGCTGGGCCCCAGACCATACTCGAATTCCGCCACCTGGTCCAAAAGCACCCAGTCCTCGCCTGTTTTCGCCACGTCGAGGCTGTGGATATCCTTCACGGTGCGCCTGTCTTTTTCCTGCATGCGCACTATGGTCTCCACTTCCGACGCCTTTGTATGGTACATCGTGGCCCGGACACCTCTCACTTTGGCATGGACAAGATCCGCGACGTCCTTTGTCGTAAATCCTAAATGCGCGCCTTTCTTTTTGTCTATCCTGAGATCAAGCTCCGGGCGGCCTTCCCGCATCCTTATCTTCGTATCCGTAAAATACGGTATCCGGTTCATCCTTGTCGTCATGGCGATGGCAATCTCTCTTAAAATGTCATAATCGTGGCCGAAAATATTGAGGATTATCTCTTTAGTCCCGACTTCCTGTTCTTCCTCAAAATATATGAACGCCGGCTGCAGCCTTTCCACTTTGGGCCGGAGGCTGTCGATAACTTCGCTGATGGACCTTTTTCTCTGCTGTAATCCGACAAGTTCAACGTATACCTTGCTCGACCACGCTTCAACTCTCGCCGTAAACTCCTTGACCTCCGGCACCTCTTTCAGCATGGCCTCTATTTGCCTGACCACGCTGTCGCTCGAATCGAGCTTCGCGCCCGTCGGGAGCTCGACGAAAATAGTGAACCTGTTCTGTTCCGTTGTCCCCATGTATTCCTTGCCCATCCTTGAATAAAGATACAAGGAACCGACAAAAAGAATAACTGACGCGGTTATTATCGTGAAACGGCGGCGAAAAACATAAACCAGCGCGAGCTCCTGTACTCTGTAAAACGGCATAAGAAGGGTTTCCTTAGCCTGCTGCGACTCCCCGCCTTTTTCGGTAACCGTAATGTGAGAACATAATAACGGCACTATCATAAGCGATACGAAAAGCGACACGAAAAGCGAAAATGTCACGGTCCACGCGACTCCGCCATAAAGCAGGCTCATGGACTGGCTTACGAATATCATCGGAAGGAACACTATGACCGTCGTCAGCGTCGAGGCAAGGATAACGACGTTCATCTCGGTGCTTCCCTCAATGGCCGCCTCCACGCCTTTTTTCCCCTGCTCGGTCTTTGAAACAATATTTTCAAAAACGACAATAGAATTATCAACAAGCATCCCGACCCCGAGCGCCAGGCCGAAAAGCGTTATGAAGTTTATCGTAAGACTCATTGCCCCCGGGAACATCATATTGGAAAGGTCCATAAGTCCGAACGTGACGATAAGCGAAATCGGAATGGATATCGCGACGATCAGGACGGGCCTATGCTTCCGGTGGTAAATGGTAAACGCCACGAGTCCTACTAAAAACACGTAAAGCAGTTTACCGTAAATAAATATCGAGCCCAAAAGCCCGAGAGGGACGACGTATTTGGCATTTTTCCCCAGCCCTCCCATAAAAAGCATAAGTATGAATAATATCATTATCGACCCGCGGATCAGCGAGTCCCGCAGGTTGGCGATCGAGGTCGCTATAAATTTGGCCTGATTTTTTGTTACGACCAGTTTTACGTCTTCGGGCAGAGTCGTCCTTAGGACTTCGATCTCCTGGAGTATTTTTTCCGCTACTTTAATCGTGTTCGACTTGGATTCCTTCTGTATATAGACGGACACTATAGGGTTCACGTTCATCCTGGCGTAACTCTGCGCTTCAAGATAGGAGTCCTTCACCTCGGCCAGGTCCATGACCTTGACGGCGGAACCGTCCGGCCTGGTCATGACAATGGTATTCTTAATGTCGTCCACGGTATCAAACTGCCCTATGGCCCGTATAAGTATCTTGTCTTTTCTCTGCTCAAGTTCGCCCGTAAGAAGGTTCAGATTATTGGCCCCGAGAGCGGAAATAATCTTGTTTATCGACACGGCGTACCGATAAAGGGCGTTCTTGTCGACCTCTACCATTATTTTTTGCTCTCTCCCGCCGCCTATCTCGACGTTAGCCACGCCGTTTATCCTTTTCATCCTTTCTTTCACTTTTTCATCGACTATCTTCCGTATCTCTTCCGTGGTCCTTTTCCGGCTTGTCGCCGCCACGATCACTATCGGCACATCCGTCTGCGAGAACTGGGCTATGATTGGCTTCTCGGCCTCCTTGGGTAGTTTTTCCTTCACTTTGGCGAATTTTTCCCTTACCTCCATCGCGGCAAGCTGCATATCAAGCCCTCTCTCGAAACTCAAGACGACGGTCGATTCTCCTTCTTTAGAGATGGAAAGCATGCTTTCAAGATGCGATACCGTACTTACGGCTTCCTCTATGGGTTTCGTGACCATAGATTCCACCTCGGTCGGAGGAATGCCTCCTCTTATGTAAACGATTATGCTTATCTGACCGAAAGATATATCCGGATACAGTTCGACAGGCAGGCGCGTAAGAGAAATTATCCCCAACAGGCTTAGCGCGGCGTAGATCATTATCGTAGTAACCGGCTTCTTAATTGAAAATTCGGATAGACTCATGGTTTTGGCGTGTAGCGTTTAGTTTAAAAGTCAAAAAGTCTAAGATCTAAACCGGCAAACCGATTCACCGGCTAACTGGCAAACTAACTTTGTCTTTCGTCCCTCATCCCGCGGGTTCACGAACCGGCAAACTGGTTAACAGATCCTATTTCTTCAAAAACCTGCCTATACTTTTCTTTATGTCATGCTCAATTATGAAAATAGCCGGTATGACCCCCAGGGTAAGGAACGTCGACATTGTAAGCCCGCCCATAACGCTTATCGCCATCGGCGCTCTAAGTTCCGAACCTTTGCCGGTGGCAAAGGCCATCGGCAAAAGCCCGAGTATGGTCGTAAGCGCGGTCATGAGAATGGGTCGAAGCCTCGCCGTACAGGCCTCGACCACGGCCTCGAACATCCCCTTCCCGCGGCTCATCAATATGTTCGTATAGTCGATAAGCACTATCCCGTTATTCACGACGATCCCTCCAAGGATTATTATGCCTAAGAACGCGACAACGTTCAGCGACGTATTGGTAATGTAGAGCGAGATAATGACGCCGATAAGGGATAGTGGCACCGTAAAAAGTATTATCAATGGCTGGGTGAGCGATTCAAACTGGGCCGCCATTATCATGTACACTAGTACAAGGGCGAGTATAAGCGCGAATTTCAGGCTTTGAAAGGATTTTTTCATCTCTTCCGACTCTCCCGTAAGCTTAGCCGTATAGCCGCTCTCTATTTTAAGCCCGGTTACAGCTTCCTCGACTTCGACAAGGACGTCCGCGGCCTTTCGCCCTATCACGTCCGCGAAAACCATTATGGTCCTTTCCTGACCCATACGTTTTATCTCGCTCGGGCCTTTGCCTCTAACGAATTGCGCCACGGCGCCGAGCGGCATCATCTCCCCGCCCGGAGTGGAGATCCGTATCCTGTAAAGTTTACTGTAACTATACCTGTCGACCTCTCTCAGCCTCACGCGTATGTCAATCTCATATCCTTTTTCTTTGAACTGCGAGGAGACCGATCCGCGCAGGACCATCTGCGCTATCTTGGCCAGATCGACCACCGAAATGTTGTATAGCGAGGCTTTATCTTTATCGACGTTTATCCTTACTTCGGGAGACGGCTCCGGCACGTCGTCCTCTATGCCGAAGATCCCTTCTATCCTGCCGATCTTCTCCTCGATCATGCGGGTTATAGCTTCCATCTTATCCAGGCTGTCGCCTTTTATCTCTATGGTAATGACCTTCCCCGCTCCGGCTCCGAAAGAACCTACCATAAAACCCTGCTGCAGGGAAAACTCGACCTTTGCCTGTTTTATATCACTATCTTCGAGGAATTTTTTCTGCAGCATCTGCACGACGTCCGTGGTCTTCTCTTCCCGTTTTTCCTTAAGATCCACTATGAGCTGTGCCTGGTGCGACCCCAGGCGCTTAACGATGTCTTTGGCGGATTCTCCCCTAGTGGAGCCTACGATAGCGCTCACGGAACTAATGACCGGATGCGCGAGCATCATCTCCTCCATCTTGAGGGCTATCCTATTGGTCTCGACGAGCCTTGTCCCGACAGGCATATCCAGCTTAATGATAAACTGTCCCTGGTCCGCCTTCGGCATAAGTTCTTTTTCAAGAAAAAGCGTCAAAAAAAGACTTCCAACGAACAAAAGGAACACAAACGTAAGACCTATGCCTTTGAACTTCAGGAAAACACGTACCGCCTTTTCGTATCCCTGTATAGACCTCTTCCATGCCGCGCCTCCGTCAAAAGCTGAAATGCTTTTATTAACGTCCTCTTCCCCTCCTCCGAGCTTACTGCTTAAAAGAGGGATAAGCGTCATCGCCACCCATAACGACCCCATGAGCGAAAAAGTCACGGTGAACGCGAGCTGCTTGAAGAGTTGCCCGGCAACGCCGACAACGAACACCATCGGCAAAAAGACCGCCACAGTAGTGAGCGTCGACGCGACAACGGCGTTTGATACTTCTTCAGTACCGTCAACGGCGGCCTTCTCCGGAGATTCACCCGCTTCCCTATGCCTGAATATATTCTCGATAACGACTATGGCGTTGTCGACAAGCATCCCAACCCCGAGGGCGAGCCCGCCGAGTGACATCATGTTAAGCGAAAGTTTACCAAAATGCATGAATGTGAACACTATCATTACCGATATGGGGATACTTAGCGTGACGATCGCCGAGGAAATAACGTTCCTCAAAAAGACAAGAAGCACAAAAAAGGCAAGTAACCCGCCCTGCCAGGCGGCGTCTCTCACACCGTTTATGGCGTCGCGTATAAAGACCGACTGGTCATACGTAACGTCCATTTTTACATCGCCCGGCAGCATTTTTTTTATTCTTCCGAACGCGTTCCGTATATCATTAATAACCAGCGTCGTATTCGCCTGGGCCTGTTTTTGGATCGATACCGACACGTTCTCGTTCCCGTTCTGTCTTGAATAACTGCTCCTTTCCTTGAACGCGTCCGTGACCGTAGCCACGTCTTTTATAAGAACAAGTTTGGCCTCCGGGCTTATTTCTCTCCTCTGAAGCTTTTTTTCGAACGGGAGAGGCATCTCGTCCTCTTCCTTGCTCTTTACGACGACATCCTCTATTTCCCTCACTTCCTTGAACTCCCCGAGCGTGCGTATGAGATATTCATAAAAACTTTCCTTGATAGTACCGGCCGGATAGTTGAGGTTCGCGTTCGTTATCGCGTCGGATATTTCCGTCATAGAAACACCGTACGTCTCCATTTTAGCCTGGTTGACGTCTACTTGTATCTCCCTTTCAAGGCCGCCTTCGACCGAAGCGGAAGCAACCCCGTCTATTTTCTCAAGCTCTTCTTTTATGGTATCGATGGCTATCTGCCGCAGCCTTTGGGGGCTCCTGTCCCCCGTAACGCTGATGGTCATTACGGGCAGTTCGAACGGGTTGAACGGCACGACCAATGGCTCCGAAGCGTCGCGCGGGAGCCGCGCTTTGATAAGGTCTACCTTTTCCCGCGTCCTTAAGGACGCGAAATCCATGTTTTGGTCCCAGTCAAATTCGGCTATAACAAGCGAATTCCCTTCTTTTGAGATGGAGGTAACCGCCTTGAGCCCGCTTACCGTACCGACAGCCTCTTCGATCGGCCGGGTAAGCAATGTCTCTATCTCTTCCGGCGCGGCGTTGGCGTATCCCGTGAAAACTGTCAATTGAGGATAAGTTATGGGCGGAAAAAGTTCCTGGGGTAACTTGGATAGGGATATAACCCCAAAAAGTATTACCCCCAAAAACAGCATGATAGTTGTTACGGGTTTCCGTATGGAAAAATCAGCTAGTCCCATAAAAGTAAGTTAAATAGTTGAATCGTTGAATAGTTAAATGGTTCAATAGTTCGATAGTTCCTTGCCGGTTTAAAAGTCTAAAGTCACAAGTCCAAAAGTCTGAAGCCTCTCTGACTTCCTGACCTTTCGACCTTTCGACTTTTCGACTGTTCCGTCGCCCTACATTCCGCGGTCTCTTTACTTCTTGCTTCCAGACTCTGCCTCTTCGTCTTTCTGACCTTTAGACCTTTCGACTTTTTGACTATTCCTTCGTCCCACGCCCTACGTCCCACATCCTACGTTCTACGGAACTCATCAACCTTCACGGCGAGTCAGAGAGTCATCTCTCACTTCGTTCTCTAGAGTCATAGAGTCAAAGTTTTTAAGACTTTCTTCTCGCTCTTGACTCTGACTCTTTGAATCTCTGCATCTCTACAACGAACCGGCTCACTGGCTAACTGGCGAACCCTGCCTACCTTCGGTAGGTAAACCTACCGGCAGGCAGGCAACGGCGTCCCACGGCCCACGGAACAACAATCGAACCGGCCAACTGGTTAACCGGCAAACTGGCAAACTAACTTTGTCTTTCGTCCCTCGCCCTACGGAACTTTTTGATCTCTACTTCTTGCTTCTTTTCTCCGACTCTTTGACTCTCCACCAACAAACCGGTTAACCGGCAAACTGGCAACCGGCTAACCCGTTACAATATCGTCTCCTGCACTTCCGTTATCTCGACTTTTTCGCCGTCTTTATATTCGCGGTGAAGCTCGCGGATGATAAGTTCCCCCTCCGCGACCCCTTTCCCGACTTCCGCCATATCATGCGTCAAATACTCGATACTGATCTCTCTCACCTGGACATTCCCCTCCTGAACAGGCTCTTCCTCAAACTCGCCCCCTTCTTCGCCTTCCCCCGCTTTTAAGCCTTTGGCGCCTTTCGCGTCAGGCTCCTTTTCCTCTTCTTCCATTTCTTCCTCTTCCTCTTCTTCTATTTCTTCTTTTTCCTCTTCCTCGATGGGGACGACGACATAAATAAAAAACTTATTCTCCTGTTTTTTGAAAGCGGAGGCCGGGATTATAAGCGCGTCTTTTTTTTCGTAAGTATTAATGATCGCCCTCGCGAACATGCCGGGCTTAAGCTCGTTCTTGGAATTATCCAGCTCCACTCTGATCTTCTGCGTGCGGGTCCTCCCTTCGATCATGGGCGAAATGGTATCGATGGTCCCGGTATAAGATGTCCCCGGATACGCGTCAAAAAATATCTCGGCATTCTGCCCGAGCTCTATTTTCGGGGAATCCTCCTCGATAACATCGAACGTGGCATAGACCTGGGTGAAATCGACGAAGATCCCTATCTTGTCCTGCGACGAGACGAACGTCCCCGGGTCAAGCTCCTTGCTCCCCAGATATCCGTCAGCCGGGGCGTATATATTGGTCTTTTCGAGATCGCGCTTCGCGGATTCATATTCCAGTTTCTTTTGGTCTACGGCTAACTTATCCACTCCCCCGAGCTCGAACAGTTTTTCGTTCTTCTCAAGGTCAAGCGAGGCGTATTTCATTTTAAGAAGCGCGTCTTTCTGGTCGACGCTCGCGATTATATCGCCTTCGAGTATCCTTTCTCCTTCCTCGAAGTTAAAGCTTTCAATCACGCCTTTACCATCGAACTTTAGTTCTATCTCCTTCACTCCTTCCACTCTCCCCATTGCCGGCAAGGTGTCCTTAAAATCCATGCGTTTTACCTTATAAGCTTTTACCGGCACCGTCTCCATTATTTCCACGGCTTCCTTGCCCTTATCTTTCTTTATCCCGAAAAAGACTTCCTTTATGAGGCCCATCGTACGGGATAGGACTAAAGCGAAGATCAATATCCCCAGTAATATCCATATGTAATATCGCTTTATGGCCGCGAGATTTATCTTGAACTTTATTTTCCCGCCGAGCTTTTTCAGGTTCTCGCTCAAAAAGAATTTGACCTTCGCAATCATATCTTCTCCCCCTCGCGGTTTTTGCCGATCAACGCCGTTCGTCCTACGTAGAGTTCCCCGGTTAAAAGTTAAACCACAAAGTACGTAGCGTACAGCGCGCAGTTTAACAGTTCGAAAATTCAATGGTTAAATAGTTTTATCGCACCGCACCTGCCGACAAACCCTAAGCCCTAAATCCTAAACTCTAAACAAATTCAAAAGTTAAAATACAAAACTCAAAACATGAACGTCAAAATGTTAGTTTGACTTTTCACCTTAGCAGATCTATTAGTCCTGTCTCCTGGATCATACGGTTTTAATTTTTGCCTTTGGAACATTTGGATTTATTTCGAGTTTAGTGTTTTGTGTTTAGAATTTGCCGGGTCATCGCTTCTTGCCTCTTGCTTCTCTCTCCAAACTTTGACTCTATGACTCTCTGAATCTTTGACTCTCCACAACTGAACCGGCAAACCGTTTAGATCGCCTCGCCTTCCTTTATCTCGGCGGAGGCTATACGGCTCTTCCACTCGTTATACCCTTTATTCTCGTACTCGGGCTTGAAATATTCCGGAACGCCTATAGCCTTGTTAAGCGTGGCGATGGATATAAAATATCCCGCCTCGCCCTGCACAAGTCCGTATTTATGTTCGGCGAATTTTTCGTGCTCTTCCAGGACCCTTGAAAACTCCATCTCTCCGAACTTCTGCCTTTCTTCCACCACGTCCACGAACATCTTCTGATGCTCCACCTGAGCCCTGGCCACATCCATCTGAAGAACGGCTTTTTTATAGTTAAAATACGCGTCCTTGACTTCGGAGATCACGTCTTTCTGCATCTGCTGAAAATCATATTTAGCGCCTTCGAACTCGGCCCTGGCGTCGGCTAAATTGGTGTAGTACGCGAGGTCGTCCAATATCTTAAAACTGAAATAATTGGTCATAGTCTCCGTACCGCGAAAAGACGAAACAGTAGGGGCCCAGTTCTCCTGGACATGGTTATATTCGAAAGTGTTGCCCCAGAACGGAATGGAACCTTTTACCCCGGCGAACCACTCGGGCTTATAGGTCCTCCCCGAACGGGAAACGGCGCCGTCGGGATCGTTAGCGCCGTCATCGACGTTTTCATAATTAGTGGGCTGAAAGTTCTCGTACGATTGACCGAACGACCCGTTAAAATCTATCTTCGGCCATCCTTTGGCCTTGTTCATCTTCCTTTCAAATTCGTAATACTCTATCATCTTCTCTTTGGATAATAGTTCCGGCCTGTTGGCCGCCGCGAGCGTATAACAGTTCTCAAGCCCTATCGTTAAAGGCGTGCCCGGGCTTTCGACAGGTTCTATCTTGATGTCCATCTCCGGCTCTATGTTCAAGCTCTGGAAAAGGACTAACTGCGCGAAATTTATGTCCTCTTTACTGGAGGTATACTGAAAATCAGCCTGGGCCTTCTGCCCTTTGACCTTCAGGTATTCGACGTGCGGGATCAACCCTTTTTCATCCGAACTCTGTACGATGTCAAAAATTTTGTCCATTTTAGCTTTATACGCTTCCTGTACGGCGAATGCCTTTACGCTCTTATCAAGATTATAATAAGCCTTCTTTGTGTTCTCGACAACCTCGCTCTTGACCTTCTCCCTTTCCAGCTTCACGACTTCCAGATTGGCCTGCATCTGCCGGATTTTATACCATTTTTCCATGCCGTCAAAAATGTTCTGTTTAACTTCGACCTGCCACTTTTTACCGATATATTCCCGCCCCGATTCCTCATTCGTGCCTATTTTCCCGAAGGAACGTTCGGCCTTTGCCGTGACCTCGGGCAATAATTCCCGCCGAGATTCCCATATCCGCATCTCCGCCAGCTCGACCTGTTTTTCCGACATGACCATTCTCTGGCTTCTGTTCACGGCGAGCTGTACGCATTCGTCGATGGTATATTCGCGCTTTTCCTGTATGTCGCCGAACTTATATTTTGAGGTATCCCCGAATATCGCTTCTTTACCCATGTCCACAAGGCTCTTCCCCTCGTCGTGCGAATTGAACGGGTCTTTCTTGTCCTCGGATACCATCACGGCCTTGCTTATTTTGCCGGTCCTTTCGTATTCTTCTTTTTCGCGCATACCGAACATCTCTTCCTTGTCTATCTCCGTGATCAGGTTATATATGTCCCTATTGTCATGCGCGATATCTCTCGCCTCATACGCGAATTTCCTGGCTTTCGTGAAATCCTTTTCCTTTAGATATTTCCTGGCCTCATCCGATAGCTTCTTCGCCCTTGCCTCATCGCGGGCCTTTTCTTTTTCGGATTTCCGATATTTTTTTACAGCCAAATCAGCTTTACGGGCGACGCCCTGCCTCCCCTCTTCTTTTTCTCTTTCCTTTACATAGAGCGCTTCCGAATCGCCGATCTCCTTAATGAGACTAGCGGCCTCCTCGTCCTGCGCGTCTATCTTCAAGGCTTTTTGGGCATAGCTTCGCGCCATTTCAAAATCGGCCTTATATATTTCCTCTCTCGCTTTTTCGAGGTAAGTACGTACCTTCCTGGATTTCTGGAGCGTGGCGCCGCTTACCGCTACCGGGACGGTTTTTTTCTCGCTCGCGAGGGCCTTTTCTATATCGGGGTACTCGAACATGTAGGCTTTCTCTTCCTCTACCCCGTCCGGCTTTTCTTCGTTTTCTTCCCGGACCGCGTCGCGGCGTTCGCTTGCCCTCCTCGCGTATGTAAGGGCCTTCGTCTCGACGTTCTTTTCCCCAAGCCGTTCGCTTACTTTTGCCCTTAAGCCCCGGGCCATTT
>CAZOMD010000055.1:0-13576 GCA_964580895.1 uncultured Planctomycetia bacterium
AACTTTAGGGCGGGCTTTGTAATTAACGTAAGCGATGAACAAGGGACATCGATTCAGAAAGAAATAAGGTAAACGATATATGGAAAAACTATCCGCGAAAGAGTATCTTTCAGCGCTGACCAAGATAAGTAAGGCCATAACCAGCGATCTTTATCTTGAGGATATACTTAAGCTCATAGTAAATCTTACCGCCAGCGTTATGAAGGCTAAAATATGCGCGTTATGGCTGGTCGATGAGGGGGATAAGACGCTGAAGATCAGGGCCACACAGGCGATGAGCCGGGACTATCTTGAGGAAAGAAGCCTTAAGATAGGAGAGGGGATAGTCGGTCTTGTCGCGCTGGAAAAGGAACCGGTAGTTATCCCGGACGTGCTTAAGGATAAACGGTATAAGGAAAAAACTCTGGCTAAAAAAGAGGGCCTTGTTTCCATGCTTAGCGTGCCCATGATGGTAAAGGATAGGTTAATAGGGGTTATAAACGTTTATACCGTCGAAAAATATGAATTTACTCACAGCGACATAGATCTTTTAAGCGCGGTAGCCAACCAGGCGGCTGTGGCTATAGAGAATACGGAGCTTATTGTTAAGAGCAAGGTTATTCAGGAAGAGCTTGAGACCAGGAAAAGGGTAGAAAAAGCCAAAGGTATCCTTATGAAGGACCAAGGCCTTTCGGAAGAAGAGGCTTATAAGCTCCTGCGCAAGTCAAGCATGGATAAGCGTGTTTCGATGAAAGAGATCGCGGGGGCGATAATACTTTCATCGGAAATAAAAAAACGATAACTGGTAGACATAGATGTTTGCCGGTTTGTCAGAAAGCCATGTTCGTAAAGACGCGGATAGATGGCTTTGATTTATGGGGATATCGAGCGGTAGATAGCTCTAGTTAGTGATGACAATTGAGGCGAAGACGCCTGTTTTGAAGCTTTATTAGGCTTCGAAACAGGCGTCTTTTTTTGTTGATGCGTTTCGATTTTGCGCAGCGAGATGCGCATTACCATGAGGAGGTGGCAAAATGGAAATTTCATTGCAGAAATTTGTTAACGGCGGGAATGTGTTATTCCTGCTTTTAGGCGCGATGTTTGTTTTTTCTATGCATGCCGGGTTCGCGTTTCTTGAAGTAGGATCGGTAAGAAAAAAAAGTCAGGTGAACGCTCTGGTCAAGATACTGACAGATTGGGGTTTTTCAACGATAGTATATTTTATTGTTGGATTTCCGGTTGCGTATGGTATAACGTTCTTGAAGCCGGCGGCTGATCTTCTCGGCGCGAATCAGGGGTTTGATCTTGTCCATTTCTTTTTTTTACTGACTTTCGCGGCGTGTATACCGGCGATCATTTCGGGCGGGATAGCCGAAAGGGCTAAATTTTGGCCGCAAGCTCTAGCCGGAGGCATTTTTGTGGGGACCGTTTACCCCATCTTTGAATCTTTAGTGTGGGGGAAGAATACGCTGCTGGGTCAGACGGGTTCGTGGCTCGCGAATTTAACCGGAGGAACGCCTTTTCATGATTATGCCGGGTCTGTGGTTGTTCATTCCGTGGGCGGTTGGCTCGCGCTTCCAGCCATTATCATTTTAGGGGCCAGGTTTAAACGATATATAAACGGGAAAAGCCACCCGGTGAAGGTAAGCAATATACCTTTTTTGGCGTTAGGCAGCTGGCTTCTTTGTGTCGGATGGTTTGGGTTTAATGTGATGAGTGCCGGAAATCTTGGGAATATATCGGGGCTAGTAGCGCTGAATTCGCTTATGGCTATGGTTGGAGGTATAGTCGCGGCGCTTATAGTTTCGAAAAACGACGTTACATTTATACATAACGGCGCCTTAGCCGGTTTAATAGCGGTTTGCGCGGGGTCTGATGTTATGCATCCATTAGGCGCTCTGGTGGTCGGGGCGGTAGCCGCTATTATCTTTGTTAAACTTTTTCATATAGAAACGGAAATCTTAAAAATAGATGACGTCCTGGGAGTATGGCCGCTTCATGGCGTGGCCGGTACCTGGGGCGGTATCGCCTGCGGGATATTCGGGAGTGAAGCGCTTGGAGGATTAGGTGGAGTAAGTTTTGTGGCCCAGGCGGTCGGTTCCTTGGCCGCGCTGTCCTTGGCCTTGGGCGCGGGATGGATAGTTTATTCACTATTAAAAGCAACCGTAGGGATAAGATTATCGAATCACGATGAGATTATGGGGCCGGATCTTACCATTCATAATATTGAGGCGTATCCGGAAGATGCATTATAATAATGATAATAGACGGAGGCGAAATATGAAAAAAATAGAGGCGATCATTCAACCGGAAAGTTTAGACGCTGTTAAAGAGGAGTTGTTCAAAGCCGAAGTCCACAAGATGACAGTAAGCCGGGTTAAAGGCTGCGGTCAGCAAAGAGGATATACGGAGTCGTACCGTGGGGCTATCTTTAAAGTTAATCTGCTCGCGAAGATCAAGTTGGAAATAGCTGTTAATGAGGACTTTGTCGAACCGACGGTTAACGCGATAATAAAAGGAGCGAGGACCGGGAATATCGGGGACGGAAAGATATTTATACTGGATCTTCCCGAATGCATAAGGATAAGGACGGGCGAAAAGGGGAGCGCGGCGATAGGGTGAGCGGTGGCCTGTCCCGAAGGATGTAGAACGTTCGCTCGTTACACTCGCTTGGACGAAGGAACAATCAAAAAGTCGAAAGGTCAGAAAGTCCCAGCCAGAGGCTGGTCTCAGCCCAAGGCTGATCAGCCTCTGGCTGAAGCCTTAGGCTGAAAAGAGACTTTGGACTTGTGACTTTTAGACCTTTAAACTATTCACCATTCACCATACACTATTCCCTGGTTTTTGGTTACTTGGCTAGAGAGGATCACATATGATACTTATCGTAAAGAATATTTCCATCGAAGGACCGGGGACATTAGGCGAATATTTTGTCAAAAAGGGGTACGAGATCAAGACTGTTGATCTCGAAAAAAAAGATAAATTACCGTCGGATCTAGAAGACATAAAGGCAGTTGTTGTCCTCGGGGGGCCGATGAACGTGTATGAGGAAGATAAGTATCCCTATTTGAAGGAAGAGGGTCTTTTCATAAATAAGGTGCTGTCACTTGAGATCCCTTTCCTTGGGATATGTTTGGGGGCGCAACTTTTAGCTAAGGCTATCGGCGGACGTGTGATCAGGGCCGCGAAAGAAGAAATAGGATTTTATAAGGTTAGGCTTACATCGGACGGAATAAAAGACCGTCTTTTTCGCGGGTTAAGCGAAGAATTCGATGTGTTTCAGTGGCATGGTGATACGTTCGAGTTACCGATGAATGCCAGGGTTTTAGTTTCTTCAGAGATATGCCGGAATCAAGGCTTTATCGTGGGGAAGAATGCGTATGGTCTGCAATTTCATGTTGAAGTGGATCAGAAAAGCATAGGAGATTGGGCGCGCGAATATACCGATGTTAAAGATAAGTCGTTATATAATGAAAGGTTGGGAATGGCAGACGTGTCCCGGGCTATCCACAGGCAGTTTAAAAATAATGCCGGAACTATTTACGCTAATTTTGAGAGCGTTATTGGTAAAAATTAAAAGGAAACATAGCAAATATTGCTTGACAAACAGGCAGGCGGGTGGTATCTTTTAATTAGGCAAAGACGCCCCTTAAGACTATGAAGTTTTGAGGGGCGTCTTTTTTACGCGCATAGTTTATACGGCTGTCATAAGCTCGAAATAAACCCGGCTCTAAATCATAGACGTAGTAGGGTGGGTAGAGAATAGATAGTTCCTTGTGGGAACATAATAGGCAAAGAAGCCCGTTTTAGAACATCGAAATGTTTTGAAACGGGCTTCTTTGCCTAAAAATATGCCGTGGTCTTGTGGATGGAGCTCAAAAAGCGATGCGCGCGTCAAGGAGATGAAAATGAAGAAACTGGATGAACTTTTATTTAACGCTCAAAACGGGGAAATATACGGTAAGGTAATAAGGGAAACTGAAAAAATGCTGTTCAAGAAGGCGCTTAAAAGGGCTTTTGGAAATCAGTCTATCGCCGCGAAAATACTCGGTATAAATCGAAATACTTTAAGGGTGAAGATAAAAAAATTCGGTATAAACGCGAGAGAATTCAAAATATAGACCGCGGGAGAGACAGTTATCATGAGAAAACAATATGTTCCTGAGAAACAAGGGCTTTATGATCCGCGGTTTGAGCATGACAGCTGCGGGGTGGGATTTGTCTGTGACATCAAAGGCCGGAAGTCCCATGATATCATAAAGAAGGGGATAAAAGTCCTTGAATGTATGAGCCACCGCGGCGCGGTAGGGGCTGATCCCGCTACCGGTGACGGCGCGGGAATACTTATCCAGATCCCGCATAAATTCTATCTCGAGAAACTTCGGGAAATGGATGTAACCCTGCCGGGGATGGGAAAGTACGGTACGGGGCTTGTTTTTCTGCCCACAGATGCGAAAGAACGGCTTTTCTGCGAAGAGATTTTTTTAAGGATTATAAACGAGGAGGCACAGAAGTTCCTTGTTTGGAGAGATATAAGCGTAAATGATTCCCTGATAGGGGAAAAAGCGAAGGAGACCCAGCCCGTAATAAAGCAGATATTCATTTCACGCGGGGAAAATATTAACGATGATATCGCGTTTGAAAGAAAATTATATGTTATCCGGAAAAGGGTCGAAAATGAGGTGAGGTCGTCGGATCTCTCGCAGAAGAATTTTTTCTATATAACCAATATATCCTCAAGGACTGTCACGTATAAGGGTCTTCTTATGCCGCGGCAGTTGGGCAGTTACTACCTTGATCTTACGGATGAGCGCCTCGAAAGCGCTCTGGCGCTTGTGCATTCGCGTTATAGCACGAACACCTTCCCTACTTGGGACCTGGCGCAGCCGTTCCGGTTCTTGGCGCATAACGGCGAGATCAACACTTTAAGGGGTAACATAAATTGGTTTAAGGCAAGGGAGAAGCTCCTTAAAAGCGTCTATTTCGAGGATGACATAACAAAGATAAAGCCCGTTATAGTGGAAGGCGGCAGCGACTCGGCGGCTATCGATAACGTGTTCGAACTTCTCGCGCTATCGGGACGGTCTCTGGCGCATACCATGATGATGCTCATACCAAAAGCGTGGGAACGCGATAAATTCGTCGGTGAAGAGCTAAAAGAGTTCTATAAATATAATGCCTGCCTGATGGAGCCATGGGACGGTCCGGCGGCGATAGCTTTTACCGATGGTAAGGATATCGGGGCAGTCTTAGACAGGAACGGGTTAAGACCGGCCAGGTATCTGATAACGAAAAATGGGCTTGCTATAATGGCGTCTGAGGTCGGAGTTCTTAATGTGGACCCGTCCGATATAGAGGTTTCCGGCCGGTTGGAACCCGGGAAGATGTTCTTTATCGATACAGTTTCCGGAAGGATCATAAGCGACGAAGAATTGAAAAATAATATTTCGGCGAAGTATCCTTACGGCGAATGGAACAGGACGAATATGTTAGAACTCGAGGCCCTGCCGGAGACGGAAATAAATTCCCGAGGGATATCGGACATTGTCACCACCCTTAAGGCGTTCGGTTATACGCGTGAGGATCTTAAGATGATAATACAACCTATGGCCGCCGATGGCGAGGAACCGATAGGGTCGATGGGGAGCGATATTCCGCATGCCGTACTTTCTAAACGACCGCAGATGCTTTACGATTATTTTAAACAGCTTTTCGCGCAGGTGACAAACCCGCCTATCGATCCTATCAGGGAAGAGATAGTGATGAGCCTCGATAGTTTTATCGGGGCCGGTAAAAATATACTTGAGGAAGGTCCGGCGCACTGTCATAAACTTAAAGTGCGGGACCCCCTTCTAAGGGACGAAGATGTGGAGAGAATAAGCGCTTTCTCGTCCAACGGGTTCAAAACAAAAAAGATCTATACGTTCTTTCTGGCGCAAGGAGAGGAAGATCTGAGGCAGGCGCTTAAAAGGGTTTGTTCCGAGGCGGAGTCCGCTATTGAAGAGGGGTATACGTTCATTATCCTCAGCGATAGAGGGGCCGATGAGAATAACGCGGCTATCCCGGCTCTTCTAGCGACAAGTTCGGTGCATCATCATCTTGTCAGAAAGGCCATACGCTCGCAGATAGGTATGATCATCGAAAGCGGGGAACCTAGAGAAGTAAATCATTTCGCGTTACTTTTAGCTTATGGAGCGGATTGCGTAAATCCTTACCTGGCCTATGAGGCGGTCAGATATATGGTTGAGCAAAAGAATATAGGACTGGACGTTGAGCCCGCTCTTAAGAATTACAGAAAAGCCGTGATAAAAGGTATCCAGAAGATCCTTTCCAAAATGGGGATATCTACTCTCAGGAGCTATCGCGGCGCGCAGATCTTCGAGGCTATGGGTTTAAGCGACGAGCTTGTAAAAGAATATTTTACGGATACGATCTCGCGTATAGGCGGTATTGGGCTTAGCGAACTGGCCGAGGAAGTGCTCGCCAGGCATAGAAGCGCGTATCCCGGAAAAAGAACGGTAGGGCCGGTCATCCTTCCGACCGGCGGTATCTACCAATGGAAAAAGGACGGGGAATTCCATTTGTGGAGGCCCGAAAGCATAATGGCCTTGCAGGACTCCGCGAGAAAAGACGATTACGAGCTCTACAAGACTTTTGCCGGGCTTATAAACGACCAAAAGGATAACCCCACGACCTTGCGAAGCCTTTTTAAGTTCAAGCCGGGCGTGCCGGTTCCGGTCGATGAAGTCGAACCTGCCGAAACGATAGTTAAACGTTTTGCCTCAGGGGCCATGAGTTTTGGCTCTATTTCTAAACAAGCCCATGAAGCCATAGCGATAGCTATGAACCGGCTTGGCGCCAGATCCAATACGGGCGAAGGGGGAGAAGACCCCGCGCGTTTTGTAAGGCTTCCGAACGGTGATTCCCGGAGAAGCGCCATAAAGCAGGTCGCCTCGGGCAGGTTCGGCGTTACGACAAGTTATCTCGTAAACGCGGATGAGATACAGATAAAGATGGCGCAGGGCGCGAAACCGGGTGAAGGAGGGCAATTGCCGGGTCACAAGGTCAGCGCGATAATAGCGCGAACAAGGTACACGACTCCCGGTGTTACCCTGATCTCTCCTCCGCCCCATCATGATATCTATTCGATAGAGGACCTGGCGCAACTTATATTTGATCTTAAGAACGTTAACCCAAACGCGCGCATAAGCGTAAAACTTGTTTCAGAGATCGGAGTAGGGACTGTGGCGGCCGGTGTCGCCAAAGGTCACGCGGACGCGATACTCATATCCGGGGGGGATGGCGGCACTGGCGCTTCCCCGAGGAGTTCGATCAGGTACGCCGGTCTTCCGTGGGAATTAGGTCTTTCGGAGACACATCAGACGCTTGTGCTCAACGATCTGCGCGGAAGGGTGCGGCTTCAGACGGACGGACAGTTGAGAACGGGGAGAGATGTGGCTATCGCGGCGCTTTTAGGAGCCGAGGAATTCGGATTTTGCACGGCCATACTCATCACCCTTGGCTGTGTTATGTTAAGACATTGTCATCTCAATAATTGTTCGGTAGGAGTGGCCACTCAGGATGATATGCTGCAAAAAAGATTCCAGGGGAAGCCGGAATATGTGGTCAATTATATGCGTTTTATTGCCCGAGAATTAAGAGAGATCATGGCGAGCCTGGGGATAAGGAAAGTTGATGAAATGATAGGCCGTCCGGATCTTCTGGAAATAAACAGCGGCTATATGCGTGGCAAAATGAGGGGCATGGATTTGAGCGGGATACTCTATAAACCTGATGTGCCGCCGGATGTCAGTACGCGGTGTACTTTGGCTCAGAATCATGGCATAGATGATGTCCTTGACAGGAAACTGATAGAACTGGCGAAGGCCGCCTTGGATAAGAAAGAAAAAGTTAAGTTAGATATCGGGATAAATAATTTCAACAGGACTACAGGGGCCATGCTAAGCGGGAGAGTATGTTCGTTACATGGGGAGGACGGGCTTTTGGAAGATACGATAAGTTGTAAATTCACGGGTTTTGCCGGACAGAGTTTTGGGGCATTCCTTTCCAAAGGGATAACGTTCGAACTTGAAGGCATGGCTAACGATTACGTCGGTAAAGGTATAAGCGGCGGGAAGGTGATCATATATCCATCAAAGAGATCCGATTATCTTTCTCATGAGAACGTTATTATAGGCAATACTTCATTTTATGGAGCCATCTCGGGAGAGGCCTATATAAGCGGTCTCGCGGGAGAGAGGTTCTGTATAAGGAACTCCGGGTTATACGCCGTTATCGAGGGGGTAGGTGACCATGGATGCGAATATATGACCGGCGGCCGGGTGATAGTGCTTGGCAAGACAGGGAAGAACTTCGCCGCGGGCATGTCGGGCGGAATAGCGTATGTGTATGATCCGAACGGTGATTTCCGCGAGAAATGTAACTTAAGCATGGTAACACTTGAAACGCTTACCGAAGAAGACAGAACGCTCGTGTATAACCTTGTGAACAATCACCATAGATATACTGGGAGCCGTTTGGCCGAAGGGATACTTTCCGGGTTCGTGGAAAAGAAGAATAATTTTGTTAAAGTCATACCGGTGGAATATAAACGTATCCTGAACGGGAAAAAGATAGAAGCGGGGCTTAAACTCCTGGAGGTGTCCGATGGGTGATCCGAAAGGTTTTATCAAGGCCAGGAGATATCCTGTGGTGTATAGGCCTGCCTGTGAGAGGATCAAGGATTATGATGATGTAGCTGTGGTAAGGGATGAAAATGAATCCAGGCAGCAGGCATCGCGTTGCATGGATTGCGGCACGCCGTTCTGTCATTGGGGATGCCCATTAGGGAATTATATTCCCGAATGGAATGACCTTGTTTTTTCCGGGAAATGGGATAAGGCGGCTGAGCTGTTGAACGCGGTAAATAATTTTCCCGAGATAACCGGAAGGATATGTCCCGCGGCGTGTGAATATGCCTGTGTATTGGGGATAAACGATGATCCCGTTACGATAAGGGAAAACGAGTTGGCGATAGTGGAGCGCGCGTTCAAATCCGGGATAATAAAAGCTTTACCGCCCGCGGGGAGAACCGGAAAACGAGTCGCGGTCGTGGGATCCGGACCAGCCGGGCTTGCCTGTGCCGTGGAACTAAATAGGGCGGGTCATAACGTGACAGTTTATGAACGTGATAAGAAACCCGGCGGGATTTTGCGTTATGGTATCCCTGATTTTAAACTTGAGAAATGGATAATCGATAGGCGTGTGGCGCTCATGAAAGAAGAAGGTGTGGTTTTCGCGACATCCGTGGAGGTGGGGAAAGATTATCCGGTCAAAAATTTGATGAAAGAATACGATGCCGTATGTCTTACTGTGGGCTCACGTGTGCCGCGCGATATCGGGATAGAAGGTAGGGATCTTAAAGGGATACATTTCGCCATGGATTATCTCACGGAGAACAACAGGATACTTGCCGGAGAAAGTTCAAAAGGCGAGAAATATATTAATGCTTCCGGGAAAAAAGTGGTTGTGATAGGCGGTGGTGATACAGGGTCGGATTGCGTTGGGACGGCGAATAGGCAGGGAGCTTCATGCGTAGTGCAGATCGAGGTTATGCCGAAACCGTCCGAATGTCGCGATAGCGGCCAGCCCTGGCCGTATTATCCGCTTATTCTTAAAACTACATCAAGTCATGAGGAAGGTGTTCAGCGGGAATGGAAAATCCTTACCAAAAAATTTATAGGAGAGGGTTCTTCCGTGAAAAAACTTAAGTGTGTGAAGGTGGAATTTAAGCAGCCAAAAGATAAAGGTACCTGCCCTGTTATGGAAGAAGTCTCCGGAAGCGAGTTTGAAATAGAAGCGGATCTCGTTATTTTGGCGGCGGGGTTCATCCATCCCGAACATAAAGCCCTTCTGGATAAAATAGGGGTAGGATACGACAAGAGAGGGAATATCGCAACAGATTATAAATATAAGACTTCTGTTGATAAAGTTTTCGCCGCCGGCGACGCGCGGCGAGGTCAGTCGCTTGTTGTATGGGCTATTTCAGAAGGCCGATGCGCGGCGCAGTCTATAGATGAGTCCCTTATGGGACAGAGCGGATTATAGGGGTATAATCATCATCGGCTGGAATATCCTATCCTATTTTACGGAAGGCTTCTAACAAAAAATCTTGTTCCTAATCCCGCGGGTGTTCCACGCCTGTAAGGCGGGGTCCTTCATTATTTCTATCGAAAAATTTGGGATAAATAAAAGTTGAAATAGTCGCGTATATCGCTATAATAATCTAGATATGCGTGCCAGGTAGACCCGGGATAGCGATGCGTTGGCGCTAGACAATGATGTTCTTTGTAAGGGAGAGTTGTTGTTTTTATAAAAATTAATTTTTACTGCAAGGTTAAACGTGAAAGCGATTGTAGCATTCGAAGATGGAGCTGTATTTGAAGGACGAGCGTTCGGGGCGGTAAAAGAAGAGACTTTCGGCGAGATCGTATTCAATACCAGCATTCAAGGATATCAGGAGATCATAACCGATCCCTCCTATAAAGGTCAGATCGTTACCATGACGTATCCCCTTATCGGTAATTACGGGGTGAATGATGACGACATCGAATCCGCCAGACTCCACATTGAAGGTTTTATCATAAAGGAACTTAGCCGCATTCCCAGCAATTTCCGTTCTACCATGTCTCTTGACGAGTATCTCAAAAAAAATAATGTTATGGGTATTATGGGTGTCGATACCAGGGCTATCACGCGTCATGTGCGCACACAAGGCGCGATGAAAGGCGTTATCTCTACGAAAACCGATGATATAGCCGGGCTTATCCGCAGGACAAAGGCTTCGCCCGGTCTCGTCGGGAGGGACATCATCAGGGAAGTGACCTGCCCGGATAAATATGACTGGAATACCGATGGCGCCATAAGAGTAGCGGTGCTCGATTGCGGCGTGAAATATAATACACTAAGGCATCTCGCCAAGAGAGGCTGTTATGTCAGATTGTTCCCGGCGGGGAGGAGTGCGGCGGAGATACTCGAGATGAAGCCACACGGGATATTGCTTTCCAACGGCCCGGGGGATCCGGAAGGGGCCCCATATATTTTTAACACAGTGAGGCAACTTTTGGGCAAGTGCCCTATATTCGGTATTTGCCTGGGGCATCAGATGCTTGGGTTGGCCGTGGGGGGCAAGACATATAAGCTCAAGTTTGGGCATCATGGAGGGAACCATCCGGTCAAAGATGTGTCGACGGGCAGGGTTAGCATTACCTCGCAGAACCACGGGTTCTGCGTGGATTTTGATTCCGTGAAAGCGAAGGGTATCAAAGTAACCCACATGAACCTTAATGATAATACTGTTGAGGGGATGGAAAGCGAAGATCTGGGTTTCTTCAGTGTGCAATTCCATCCCGAAGCCGGACCGGGGCCGAATGACGCGACATATCTTTTTGACAAATTCATGGATAACATAAAGAAAAGGAATCCTATCTGAAATGCCAAGGCGTGACGATATAAAAAGCATTCTTATCATAGGGTCGGGTCCGATAATCATAAGCCAGGCCTGTGAGTTTGATTACTCCGGGACCCAGGCGTGTAAGACCCTAAAGCAGGAGGGCTTTAAGGTGATCCTTGTGAATTCAAACCCGGCGACCATAATGACAGACCCGGAGTTAGCCGATAGTACTTACATTGAACCGATAACGCCGGAAGTAGTAGCCGAGATCATCGCTAAAGAACGGCCGGACGCGCTTCTTCCCACTCTTGGCGGACAGACCGCGCTGAATACGGCCATGAAATTACATGAGATGGGGGCCCTCAAAAAATATGGCGTAAAAATGATCGGGGCGGATTACGATACGATCAAGAAGGCCGAGGATAGGGAGGATTTTAAGAACGCCATGCTTAAGATAGGTCTTGATCTTCCCAAAAGCGGCCTGGCGTATGACTTAGAGGAAGCCGTGAAAGTTGCCGGACGTATCGGGTTTCCGCTGATCGTGCGGCCGAGTTTTACGCTCGGGGGTACCGGCGGCGGGATAGTCAACAACATGGAAGAGTTCAAAACGATAGCGTCCCTGGGGTTGCGGAACAGCATGGTAAGCGAGATCTTGGTAGAGGAATCGATAACGGGCTGGAAAGAATATGAGCTCGAGGTGATGCGCGACAAAAAGGACAACGTTGTTATCGTGTGTTCGATCGAAAATTTTGATCCCATGGGCGTTCATACAGGTGACAGCATTACTGTCGCTCCTCAGCAGACGCTTTCGGATGTCGAGTACCAAAAGATGCGCGACGCGTCGATAGCCATAATTAGGGAGATCGGTGTCGAGACGGGTGGTTCGAACATACAGTTCGCCGTGAATCCGGAGAACGGCAGGATGGTCGTTATCGAGATGAACCCGCGGGTATCCAGAAGTTCGGCGCTCGCCAGTAAAGCCACGGGTTTTCCGATAGCTAAATTCGCGGCCAAATTAGCGGTGGGTTACACGCTGGACGAGATCCCCAACGATATAACGAGAGAGACGCCGGCGTCTTTCGAGCCGACTATAGATTATTGCGTGGTAAAAATACCACGGTTCACGTTCGAAAAATTTCCTGCCGCAGATCCGACTTTAGGGATCTCGATGAAATCCGTGGGAGAGACGATGGCCATCGGCCGTACGTTTAAAGAAGCTATGCAGAAAGGGCTCCGGGGGCTTGAGACGGGAAGAGCGGGATTCGATTATATAAAAAAGACGGCATCTGTAGGGGAGGATGAACTTGTTTCTCTTCTCCGGCGCCCGACCGCCGAAAGGATATTCTATATCAAAGAAGCCTTTAAGCGCGGTTATGGGGTTGAGGCCGTGTCCGAACTTACCGGGATAGATCCCTGGTTCATAGACAATCTTAAGGAAATAGTCGAGATGGAGAACGGTCTTATCGAAAAATTAAGGGGGAAGGATCTTATAAAATCCGTTAAGGATTTGTCCGTGATCGAGGCCGTCAGGGAAGCAAAAAAAATGGGGTTTAGCGATATCCAACTTTCCGTTATGATGGGCGCGGGAGAAAAGGAATTCAGGGAGTTCCGTAAAACGGCAGGGATATTACCCACGTATAAACTGGTCGACACCTGTGCCGCGGAATTTGAGGCGTATACACCTTATTATTATTCGACGTATGAAGATGAATGTGAGGTCAAAAGGTCCGGTAAGAAGAAGATCATGATACTCGGAGGGGGTCCAAACAGGATAGGGCAGGGTATTGAATTCGATTATTGCTGCTGTCATGCCTCTTTCGCTCTGAAGGAAATGGGTTTTGAGACCATAATGGTGAACTCTAACCCCGAGACGGTGAGCACCGATTATGACACATCCGACAAGCTTTATTTTGAACCCCTTACATACGAAGACGTGATGAATATACTGGAAAAGGAGAGGCCCGATGGCGTTATAGTCCAGTTCGGGGGGCAGACACCCCTGAACCTCGCTAAAAGATTGGCTGACGCCGGAGCCCCTATAATAGGGACATCGGTCGAATCTATAGCTCTGGCGGAAGACCGGGAAAAGTTCAAACAGGTTTTACATTCGCTTGGACTTATGCAGCCGTCGAACGGGTCGGCCAA
>CAZOMD010000056.1:0-12578 GCA_964580895.1 uncultured Planctomycetia bacterium
GACATTCGCTAAGGCAATAAGTTTTGAGAACATCTCTTTTAGGTATAGCCAGGACAAGCCCCGCGTTCTGGATAATATCAACCTTACGGTCAATAGGGGCGAGATCGTGGCTCTTGTCGGGCCTTCCGGGGGAGGCAAGACGACGCTGGTTAACCTGATACCGCGTTTTTATGATCCCGAGGAAGGGAAGGTGTGTATCGACGGGATTGATGTAAAGGATATTTCGATAAAGTCGCTTAGGGAAAAAATAGGTCTTGTTACGCAAGAAACCCTTCTTTTTAACGATACGGTCAGAGCGAACATCACTTACGGGCACGAGCTTGCGGATGAGAGGCAACTCGAACGTGTCGCGCAGGCGGCTAACGCCCACATGTTCATAAAAGATTTCCCGGAAGGGTACGATACCGTGATCGGTGAAAGGGGTTTGAACATATCCGGCGGCCAAAGACAAAGGATAGCCATCGCCCGGGCGGTTTACAAGAACCCGCCGGTACTTATTTTTGACGAGGCGACGTCGCAGCTCGACACGGAAAGCGAAAAATTGGTCCAGGAAGCGATAAATAACCTCATGAAGGGAAGGACCGTAATAGTAATAGCCCATAGGTTGAGTACGATCAAACATGCCGACAAAATCGTGGTAATAGACCATGGTAAGATGGTCGGGATAGGCACGCACGAACAACTTATTAATACAAGCCCTTTATATAAAAAGCTTTACGAAATGCAATTTCTTGAAAAACAGTGATATT
Organism: uncultured Planctomycetia bacterium; assembly: GCA_964580895.1. Lineage (GTDB taxonomy): Bacteria > Omnitrophota > Gorgyraeia > Tantalellales > Tantalellaceae > CAZOMD01. The sequence continues at coordinate 750 of CAZOMD010000056.1, forward strand.
TAAGCCCCGGAGTTATTTTCCCGCCTTTTGGCAATAAAACACTTGAAAAAAAAGATATTTTATATATAATAATCGCTTAGCTTATTAACCATTAAAACTCGGGGATGTATAGGACGCGCGATGGTTCCCGTGGAGGGAATTACTTTAATTGCGCAATATGTCCTGGTCTTCCGGGAAGAAAAGGAGCGTTATGACAGTCGCAACACAAGTCGTTAGGGATTTGCTTGAAAATGGCGTCCATTTTGGGCATCAGACCAACAAATGGAACCCGAAGATGAAAAAATATATTTTCGGGGAAAAGAACGGCATTTATATTATCGACCTAAAGAAGACCGAGGAGATACTTCTTAAAGCGGCCGATTTTTTGTATAACCTGGCTTTATCCGGCAAGAAAGTGCTTTTTGTCGGCACGAAAAAACAGGCGAAAGAAGTAATAAAAGCGGAAGCGCTTCGCTGCGGGATGTTTTATGTGGATGAACGCTGGCTAGGAGGGTGTCTTACCAATTTTATGACTATACGGAATAGCGTGAATCGCCTGAACGATCTCCAGACGATGAAGCTGGGTGAAGTGTACGCCACTCTTGCCAAAAAAGAAAAGGCGCGTATCGACAACGAGGAGAAAAAACTTCTCAAGAACCTGGCCGGCATAAAAGACATGCGGGATATCCCTGATTGCGTAGTGATCGTTGACGCCGAGGCCGAAAATACGGCGATACGAGAAGCGGTAAAGATCAAGAAACCGGTCATAGGGCTTATAGACACGAACTGTGATCCCACGAACATAACCTATCCCATACCCGGCAACGATGACGCCATCAGGTCCATCAGATACGTCGTATCGACCCTTGCCAGCGCTATCGCGAAAGGTGCCGCTGAGTATTCCGGGAAAACCAATAAAATAATCACTGAAAAAGTTTCCCCCGGCGTTCCTGAAACTAAAGTCGACCAGAAGATCGAGCAACCGGCGGTGAAAGAAAGTAAAGAAGAACCGGCAGCAAAAGAGAAACCCGAGGAGAAGCCTGTAAAACCGGCGAAGATGGAAGAGGTCCACGCCAGAGAGAAGAAGGCCGCGGAAGTAAAAGAAGAGGTCGTCGAAGGCGATATTAAACTTGATAATCTCGAATAACCTTGGGCGTATAGCAGGATAAATTTTAAAAAGAGGAGCATAATATGAGTTTTATGGATGCCGTAAAAAAGGTAAGATTCAAAACTTCGGCCGGGATGATGGAGTGTAAAGACGCGCTTAAAGAATCCGGCGGGGACATAGACAAGGCCGTCGAACTACTACGCAAAAAAGGCATAGCGAAGGCCGCCAAGAAGGCGTCACGCGTGACAGGCCAAGGCGTTATTGAGAGCTATATACATACGGGCGGGAGGATCGGCGTGATGGTAGAGGTGAACTGCGAAACGGATTTCGTAGCGCGCAACAGCGAATTCCGGAAAGTCACCAAGGAACTCGCTATGCAGGTGGCCGCGGCTAATCCGCAGTATGTTTCGAGCGAAGAGATCCCTCTTGATGTCATTGAAAAAGAAAAAGAGATCTTCAGGAGCCAGATAAAAGATAAACCCGCGAACGTGATAGAGGGGATAGTCAAGGGGAAACTCGAGAAGTATTTTTCAGAAGTCTGTCTTTTGGAACAGCCGTTCATAAAAAATCCGGAAGTGCGGATCAAGGAAATAGTGACACAACTTATCGCGACGCTCGGGGAGAACGTGATCGTCAAGAGGTTTGTGCGGTACGATGTCGGCGAAGAGTTTTAAATGAGGCCATGACTTACGACAACGGAGTTGTCGTAAGTCATAAGGCCGAATTTATCCCTGCCTGCCGGCAGGCAGGCTGAGCGAAGAAGCTGAAAAGCGACTGAGTCGAGGGATCTTAAATAGAGCGCGAAGGCCGGGTCATATGCCTAAGAAGCAAGAAAAAATAAAACGGGTCGTACTGAAGATAAGCGGTGAAGCGCTTATGGGGGAACAAGGTTTCGGCATAGACCCGGGTGTTATGCAAACGATCGCGGCTGAGATAAAGAACGCGATGGACGGCGGCGTGCAGATAGCTTTGGTAATAGGCGGCGGGAACATATTCCGCGGGCTCAAAGCGGCGAGTAAGGGCATGGACCGCGCGACAGCTGATTATATGGGCATGCTGGCCACAATGCTTAACGGCCTGGCCCTTCAGGACGCTTTGGAGAAGCTGGGCGTGGACACGCGCGTTATGACCGCTATCGAGATGCATGAGCTTGCTGAGCCATATATCCGGCGCAGGGCTATGAGACACTTAGAAAAAGGCCGCGTAATAATATTTGTATGCGGCACGGGGAACCCGTATTTTACGACAGATACCGCGGCGGCGCTCCGGGCGATAGAGATCGGCGCGGATATGATCCTCAAGGCCACTAAGGTTGATGGAGTATATTCGGAGGACCCCGTCAAAAACAAAGACGCGAAAAAATTCAAAAAACTCCGATATATGGAAGTTATAAGGAAAAAGCTCAAGGTAATAGACGCTACGGCGGTCACGTTGTGTATGGACAATGAAGTGCCGATAGTAGTATTCGATCTAAAGGGCGAAGGGAACATAAGACGTGCCGTCAACGGTCATAAAATAGGCACTTTAATAAGCTAGGAAGAGGTGGTTATTATGTATGATACCGAAAGCGACCGTATTGTCAAGCAGAGTGACGGGAAAATGGCAGCCGCGCTGGATGCCGTGAAGAAACAATTCGCGACCGTGAGGACCGGCAGGGCTCATCCGAGCCTCGTCGACGGGGTAAAGGTGGATTATTACGGCACGCTGACGCCGCTGAAACAATTGGCGAACGTAACAACGCCGGAGCCGCGTCTTTTAGTGATCCAGCCCTGGGACAAAAATTCCATTTCCGAGATAGAGAAAGCGATACTTGCCGCCGATATCGGCATGACGCCGATGAATGACGGTAAGCTTATTCGTTTGGCGATGCCGCAGCTAACTAAAGAGAGAAAAGAGGAGTTCGTGAAGGTGCTCCACAAAATGGCGGAACAGGGAAGGATCTCCATCCGGAACACGAGGCATAACGCCAACGAAGAGGCCACGAAACTTGAGAAAGACAACAAGATGACGGAAGACGATAAGTTCGAGACGAAAGACAAAGTGCAGAAACTTACCGACGATCATATAAAAAAGATAGACACCGCTCTCGAGGAAAAAGAAAAAGAGATAAACGGATAACGCATATCCTTGTTTAGACAGTCGATAGTTTGGGCCGCTAGCTCATCCGGTAGAGCACCACACTTTTAATGTGGTTGTGCTTGGTTCGAGACCAAGGCGGCTCACCAAAAATAAAAAATCCCGGGGGGACAACCCCCGGGATTTTTTATTTTTGATCCCGTAACCAATATTTTCGTCCTGGAAAATATTGGTTACGGGATCAGGTCCTTGTATTTTATGGTATAATTTTTCCATGTGGTATCTCTATATTTTAAAATGTCGAGACGAAACGCTGTATGTAGGCATAACGACGGATCTTGCAAAAAGGCTGAAAAGACATAATCAAGGTAAGGCCAGTCGTTATACTCGAATGCGTTTACCCGTTGAAAAGATCTACCACGAGCTCCACCCAGACAAATCCTCCGCCCGCAAGCGCAAAATTCAGATTAAGAAATGGTCCCGGTCCAAGAAGAAAGACCTGATCAACAATAAGTAAACGGAAGTATCTCCCTATCTCCAAACCGGCCCTTAGTTTACTGTTCGTAGTTTCCCTGTAATGACAGTATTTAATACCGTCCAGGGCCATAATGTTGCTTAAGTGAAAGAGCATTAACCAACAGGCTAACAGGCGAGAAGTATCTCTAGTTTATAGGTCTATTTCTTTGGGCTTTTGGGGGCAGGAGATATATAATAACTAATATGAAAAAGTTTCTTATCATTATACCAACGATAGCTGCAGTTGTTTTCTTTTTCGTGGGCAGATCATGTTCCGAGGATGGCAAGTATGGCCCCAGGGTAAAAGAAATCTTACTAGAAGCAGGGCTTCCACAGGATTATATCGCCCAAAGCAGGACAGAGATAATTGACGAAAACAAACTGGTTACAGACAATACATCTGACATAAAACCAAGCTTTATTGTTAAAAAAGAATGGGGTGTGTCGGGGGGTGATGACATAGAAAAAGAGTATCAGGTCTTTCGCAGTGGCGAAGAATGTGCAGCAACGATATTAGAATATAAATTACCGGCAACTCTGCCGGAGGATTTTAAGCCGGCTATAGCATATTTATTAACAGAAATCGGGAAACTCAGCAATGACTATGATTTTAGCCGAAATCCGAAGCAAATTCTTAAAGTATTGGAAATACTAGAATATGAAATAGGGATTTTGGCCAGCATGAAAAACAACAATATTTCCACTGTAATAGATTTTGATACATCCTTAGGGAAAATAAGAATAGGAAGCACGGGCGATGATGTTCATAATGGCCCTCTTTTTTTGATTATAGATTTCGCTGGGAATGACAAATATGTTGGTTCTGTAGCATCAGCTATGGACAGTAATGAAATGAGCATTGTGGTGGATTTACAGGGCAATGATTTATATGAGAATGCTGACATAAGTAGGGGAGCACAAGGCTCGGGAGTAAAGGGAATAGGTATTTTATTTGATTTATCGGGTGATGATGTTTATAAAAGTATTGCCAATTCACAAGGGGCAGGATTGCATGGTGGCCTGGGGATTTTATGGGACAAAAAGGGAAAAGATTGTTATTACTCTTTCAGGGAATCACAAGGATTTGGAGGAGAGGTTGCAACGCCCTCTGAAAATAACAACAATCAAGTAACAGTGTATTACGTAAATTTTAGTGGGTTTGGACTATTGTTGGACGGCGAAGGCAACGATGTATATAATGCTCAAAACTTACCCGGATCAACATCTCCACAGCAACCAGGCATAGGGCATAATTTCTCTCAGGGAACCGGATGGAGAAGTAATGGAATTGGAGTATTGGTTGATTTAAAAGGAGATGATTCGTATATTGCTAACCTTTCTGCTCAAGGCATAGGATTTTGGGGTGGGAAAGGTATCTTATATGATCAAGAAGGGAATGACATGTATTTTACCCTGCAATATGGCCAAGGCGCTTCTGCTCATGGTGGGATTGGGATATGTATTGATGTTAAAGGGGATGATAATCATATTGTTGGACGAAGCCAAGGTCTTGGTTCGGGGAAAGGATCAGATCTATACTTAAATCCCTCGGTTGGCATTTTCTTAGATGAACAAGGTAATGACGAATATAATTTTGAAGGAGATTCTTGTGGGGTTGGCATGAATGACGGAATAGGGTATTTCTTAGATATGTCGGGTGAAGATAATTATAAAGGGATTGGAACCGGAAAAGGTAATTTGGTCGACCATAATTATTTGGGACGAAAGTTAACATTAGGTTTGTTTTATGATAATAAAGGAGCTGATATTTATTCCGAAACTCAACCCGAAATAATGAATCATAGTACTTACAGCCGTCCAGCAGCAAATGCTCCAGGAGCGCAACTTGAAGAATCAGGCTATCAATTAGGGGTTTTTAAAGATAAATAATTCCTGCCACATTTCCCACTGCTTCTCCCAATTTGTCTCCTTCACAATAACCCGCAATTTATGCTCAGGGATTGAATAGATTGATCTTGATCTTCCCTCGAAAAAGTGGACATAACGAAGAGTTGGCAGGAGCATAATATTGGCTCGTAAGGCTGAAGGCGTCCAATGGAGGTAGGTCAGGAGTATCAGGTAGCTAAATATGAGTGCATAATATCAGGATTTTTTGTTTCTAACGCATGATATCTCCTTGTGTTAACAGCAGTTGGAAGCTTAAAATAATTACTGCTACATGATCATTGATTTTTCATTTTCAATAATGTAAACTATTAGTTGTAAGCTTATTACAACAGATAGATTGATGTGTGTATTAATGGGGGGTGAATTGTGAAAAAAGAATTTTTTGGAACATATTTAAGAAAGTTGAGACTTGACAAAAGAATAGGTTTACGTCAACTTGCCAAACTAGTTGGAATATTGCCGTCGAATCTATGTCATCTCGAAAGCGGACGACATGGCGCCCCCCGGGAGAAGGATTTTTTGCATGGAATTGCTAAAGCCTTAGATTTAAAAGAGAACTCAAAGGAATATGAAAAACTATTCGATTTAGCTGCACATCCCGGAGAAATTCCCGCTGATGTTAAAGAATATCTCGCCGAGCACAATATTTTACAAGAGCTGCCGGTTATGGCCAGGACTATCAAAAATGAAAAATTAACGAGAACTGAAATTGAACGATTAATTGAAGATATTAAAAAGAAGAAAAAATAATGTCCGACCTGCCTATTAAGTTTTGTACTCATCAAGAATTAGAAACGATTGCTGAAATATTTCTTGATGCTTTTCATAAGCCAAAAGATTCTCTGCCTGTTGAGATAGATGTAATCGTAGAAGCAGATTTGGATATTGGGATTTATCCCTATTCGGAATTGCAAGAAAGGCACGGATTGCAGGGATACTTGGCGCTCTCCTTAAAGAAAATATATGTGGATCGAAACATTATGGATTCTGATTTATTTGAAAGGCGTTACCGGTTTACCATAGCTGAAGAAGTTGGACATTATATGTTGCACAAGAATATATTTGCTGATGTGAAAACACCTGAGGATTACATTGATGCATATGGGAGAATTTCGGCAAAAGAATATGCCAAAATGGATATGGATGCAAAGCATCTTGGAGGAGCAATTTTGATGCCTACAGAATTATTCAGGAAAGAAAGCTTGGCGTATGCCACAAATACGCCGGGCCTAACAAGTGACGAGTTATTCAAGTATTTATCGGGGGTATTTAATGTAAGCCCGTTGGCGGTTTATCACAGGTTCAGGGTGCTTGGACTTAGCGAGCAGATTGAATTTGATGAACAATAATTTCTGACCAAAAAGTGTTCACATAGCCTCAATAGGATTTTCTAGGTTTTTTAAAAATAAACTTATGATCGGTTCGAGAGAGCCCTAAGGTTCGATGTCGATATAATTAGTAATAAGTTATTTCATTTTAGGTGAAAAATATGCGCAAAAAGAAAACAACAAAACCTGTGGGGCCAGCCGAAGAATTGCATCAATAGAAACTCGAGAACTTACAAAAATATTTTGCAGAGCTCGAAAGCTATAGAGAGAACAAACTCACACTTAAATATCCTCCATTTTTTGTCCCAGGATGGACAAGTGAAGATTCCCTTGCATGGAAAGAACCATGCAAGGGAAAAGGTCGATACGCTGCATATTCTTGTCCTGCGAAAACAGGGAATGAAAGCATTGTTGATAAGAGATGATGCTCATTATGTGATCTTTACGGATACCCCTTGGTTTCCAGGGTGATGGGCTCTGTGTCTTTTAGTAGTTGTAATATATGAATTACGTAAAAATGCGGGTCGTTCCCATTCTCCCGCGTCTTTGTGCTATAATTAAAGTATGTGGCATGTGTATATCTTAGAGTGCCGAGATAAGACGCTGTATATCGGCGCGACTAAAGATCTTACGAAAAGACTCGATAAGCACAATAAGGGCAAAGCAAGTAGGTACACCCGTGGTAGGGTGCCAGTAAAACTTGTTTACGAAGAGTCTCACCCTGATAAAATTTCCGCCTTAAAAAGGGAATACCAGTTGAAACGCCGGTCGCGCGCTGAAAAGAAGATCTTGATCAAAACCGGGAAGCAAAAATTTTGTGATCTTGCCGGACAAGAAACCCGATCCGCGTGGCTAACCCCGAACTATTCTTTAGAACTATGAGCCCGTGGGGTGTCGCATAATCTATGATAATATTATGTAGGGGCGTATTGCAATACGCCCCTACATGTGACAATTATTTCATGCGTAGGGTTCGGCATGATTTGTATTTCTTTTTTTAGCGGGTATACTAATATACTAATGTAGGTAACGGCGAGACAGAGGAAAGGTTGTTGATTATGAAAGAATTTCAACAGGCAAATGGTTCTTTTTACGGGATGGGTATCGCGCCGAAGATACTTGCGGTATTGGACCGCATGAAGTTCACGGTACCGACGCCGATCCAGCATAAAACTATTCCCATGGCGATAGGGGGGAAGGACCTTATAGGGGTCGCGCAGACGGGGACCGGGAAGACTTTGGCGTTCGCTATCCCGATAACCCAGCATGTTTCACAGACAAGGGGCCGGGCGTTAGTCGTCGTCCCCACCAGAGAACTCGCGCTCCAGGTCGATGAGACGTTTAGGAAGATCGCTACGACTATCGGGATAAGAACAGCCGTTATTATAGGCGGGGCTTCAATGGACCTGCAGTTAAAGGCGTTAAGGAGAAACCCAGGGGTTTTGATAGCCACCCCGGGCAGACTTATAGACCACATGACTCAGCGGACGATCACGCTCTCGGACGTGGAGATCCTGGTCCTGGATGAAGCCGATCGCATGCTCGACATGGGATTTTTGCCGGATATACAACGCATCCTCAGGGCTGTTCCAAGTAAACGCCAGACCATGCTTTTCTCGGCTACAATGCCCAGGGAGATAGTGAATATCGCGGCGATACATATGAAATTGCCGGTCAGCGTGGAGGTCGCGCCGTCCGGCACTATGGCGACAGGGATTATCCAGGAACTGTTTATAGTAAAAAAATCCAGGAAGGACCGTCTTTTGGCGACATTGCTCGAAAAATATTGCGGGCCTATACTTCTTTTTTCACGGACAAAAAGGGGCGCGGGAAAACTTAAAAAGTTTCTCAAAGAAATGGGGCATAACGCCGCGGAAATACATTCAGACCGTACCCAGGGGCAGCGCAAGGAAGCGCTTGACGGATTTAAGAGCGGCAGATATAAAATACTTGTCGCCACCGATATCGCCGCCAGGGGGATAGATGTCACCGGGATTGAAGTCGTTGTTAATTATGATCTTCCCGATGACCCGGAGCAGTACGTGCACCGCATAGGCCGGACGGGGCGAGCCGGGCATGAAGGGCGGGCTATCAGTTTCGCGACCCCGGAACAGGGGAAAGAGGTCGCTAACATAGAGCGGATCATTAAAGTAGCGATACCAGTGGCGGAACATCCCGATCTGCCGCGAGAAAGTTTTATAGGGCATTCGGGGCCGCAGGTCGCGCCGAAGCGCCACAATAGAAGAAGACGTTATCGGTAAACTATTCCGGAACTAACCATATCCCCGGCCGGTGATATGGTCCCGCTCGCACAAAGACTGGGCTAAATATACATGGGGGGTATATGAACCGAAAAGTGTATATAATCGCGGCAATTCTTGTTCTAGCCGCTATCGCGATCATTTCATTCAAGATGGCTTACGGGGGGGTCCGCGTTACCGATGATGCCAACCGGAGCCTCTGGCGTGTCACTATTGTGATGAAAATAGAAGGAGAGGGGAAGCCGGCAACGGTCAATATGTTCCTGCCGATCGACACGGAAAGGCAGTATATTTATAACGAGCATTTTGATAATGACGGGACGGAACTATCCGTACGCGTGAAGAAGAACGGGGATCATTTGGCCGGATGGCATTCCACGGTGCTCGATGAGCCGAAGAGGATACTTTACACGTTTTCAGTACAGGGTGAAAGCCGCAGATTTACCGTACCCGAGAACGTAAGGCTGCCGAGCGAGCCTTTCATGAGCTATTCCCCGGAATTTCACCAGTGGCTTAAAAACTCCAAATACATACAATCCGAAAATATACTGATAACGAACCGCCTGAAAAAGATAATAGGGAATGAAAAGGACGTATCGGTCGTCGTGTCGATGATATACAATTTTGTGAAAGAGAACATAAAATATGAGCCGGGGAAAGGGAGTAAAGACGCGATAACGACCCTCGCAGACAGCGCGGCGGATTGCGGCGGTAAGGCGAGGTTATTTGTCGCTTTATGCAGGGCGAGCGGCATCCCCTCGAGGGTCGTGGGAGGACTGGTGCTGAACGAGGACATAAAGGATATGACCCATGTCTGGGCAGAGAACTATATCGACGGTAAATGGATCCCGTTCGACGCGTCCAACGGCAATTACGCGTTCATCCCCGAGAATTACCTTGAATTATACCGTGGTGATTTTTTCTTTTTTAAGCATAAGAACCTTTTAAAGTTCGGGTGGCTCTTTGTCATAAATAAAGCGCAGATGCCGCCCGTGGACAATATCTGGTCGCTATATGCCCTTCCCGTGTATTTTCAAAATACGATGAATGCCTTGCTTTTAATCCCGTTAGGGGCGCTTGTTATAGCTTTTTGCCGTAATATGGTGGGGCTTGATACGTTCGGGACTTTCTCGCCGATGCTTCTGGCGATGGCGTTCCGGGAGCTCTCTCTGGGAACGGGGCTTCTTGTGATAGGAGGTATAGTATCTTTAGGATGTTTATTAAGGCGCTTATTGGACGACCTTAAGGTGCTTTTTATCCCGAAATTATCCATAATCTTAAGCGCCAACGTCATCTTTATTATGGTTATGATAATATTGAGCTTCCATAGAGGCGCGCAACAGACCTATTACGCGACTTTCCTGCCTCTTGTTATCATAACCTGGATAATCGAACGATTCACTATCTCCCAGATAGAAGACGGGACGAAAGTGGCCTTGAATACCGCTTTAGGGACTACGCTCGTCGCTGTATCGGTTTACTGGGTGATGAAAATACACGCGGTGCAGATCTATTTTTTCGCGTTTCCAGAACTTATTTTGGTAGTTATAGCGATACTTCTCCTTGTGGGGCGCTATAGCGGCATGAAGGTCGTGGAACTATGGCGGTTCCGGGAGCTGATCCGGAGATCGGCCAAACATTGATGTTATGAGATTTGATCTCTTAAAAAAATACGGCATACTGGGCATCAATCGCCGCAACAGGGATTATATCCTCCCTTTGAATCCAAGGGCGCACTATCCTCTCTTTGACGATAAGCTTAAGACCAAGGAGCTTTTGGAAAAGAACAATATACCGACCCCCAAGCTTTATTTTTCCATAAGCAATAATTATGAGTTCAGAAAACTGCGCAGGATAAACACCATGGAAGATTTTGTCATCAAACCGGCCTCCGGAGCCATGGGTAGAGGCATCCTTGTCATTACGGCTCAGGCGGGCCCCGGGAAATGGAAGAAGGCCAACAAAGAGGCGCTCGCGCTGAATGATATTAAGTATCATGTATCCAATATCCTCGCGGGGCTTTATTCCTTAGGAGGAGGGAGCGACCGCGCGTTCGTGGAATATTGCATAAAAAGTCATGACGCGTTCGCTCATGTCAGCTCTTTGGGGGTCCCGGATATACGGGTCATTGTCTATCGCGGGGAGCCGGTCATGTCTATGCTGCGGCTGCCGACTATGGAATCGGAGGGGAAAGCGAACCTGCACCAGGGAAGCGTGGGCGTCGGCGTTAAGATGTCGGAGGGCCTGACTTTTGGCGGCGTACATAACGGGGAGTTCATAAGTAATCATCCCGACACGGGTGTTTCCCTTGACGGGATAAAAATACCTTTCTGGGACGAGATACTTGAGGAGTCTAAAAAGATAGCCGGGATATTTGAATTCGGATATTTTGGGATAGATTACGCCATCGACAAATCGCTCGGGCCTTTGGTCCTGGAACTTAACGCCAGGCCCGGACTGAACATACAGATAGCGAATAGAGAAGGCATTTTGAAGCGTCTACGGGCCGTAGACGCGAAGAAGGCGTAATGATCGTTTGTGGTTCCTCTATCAAATTGTAGGGGTTCAATATCTTGAACCCCTACAATATTTTTAACCCCAACAATATGACAGGACGCGGAGCATTGTCGAGTTTGAGAGCTGTCCTTTTATC
>CAZOMD010000057.1:0-7422 GCA_964580895.1 uncultured Planctomycetia bacterium
AGAGAAGCAAGACGTTTCGTGGGACGTGGAAAAAAAGGGAGAAGCAAGTAAGAAATCCTAAACCCCAAACTCAAAACACGAAATAAACACAAATGTTACAAACACAAAACCCAAAACCGTACGATTTAGACAAAAGAGCAGTTCGTTGGGCATGTTTTGAGCTTTGTATTTTGAGTTTTGAATTTGTTTCGGATTTCGGGTTTTGGATTTCGGGTTTATTTAGCTGCATTTGACTTATAGCGTTAAATAAGTATAATATTTCGAACGTATTACGTTTTTTGACATTAGTACGGAAGCGGGCCGATGTAGCTCAGGGGTAGAGCAGGGGTTTTGTAAACCTCTGGTCGGGGGTTCAAATCCCTCCATCGGCTCCATTCTGCTTCGCTCAAGATGTTTTCACTCTTGAGCTTCGCAGGAATAAGTAGACCTCCATCGGCTCCAGTTCTTTGACTAGGATACTTGGCTGGGATTTGAACATCACGTATAAGCCAAAATCGTTCTTTGCCCATTCGCCTCGGGTAAGGTTCGATGGGGTAAAAGCCGAGGCTCAGGGTCAATTTACTTATACTCGGGCTATCGGACCTGGATATAAGTAAATTGACAAATACGCGTGGTTTTCTTACAATACATAAGCGCGTTGTAGGGGCATATAGCGATACGCCCCTACAAAAAATTTGCTCATTCTGAAAATCGATGATCGAGAATAGAGCGAAAAAATTTTGAGGAACAAATTTTTTCGGGGAGATAGCAAAGCGGCCAAATGCAACAGACTGTAAATCTGTCGGCTCTGCCTTCGAAGGTTCGAATCCTTCTCTCCCCACCATTTAAATAAAAACCCTCGTTGAGATAAAACTCAGCGGGGGTTTTTATTTAAATGGTTATGTAATTGCGCTACGCGCAATTACATGGCATTTGTTCGTCGAGTACCGGACAAAAAGTTGTTTTTGTCCGACCCTCTCCTCACAAATACCTTGGGGAGCTCAGGGAACCTAACAGTTTAACGGGGAAGAGTAGTACGGTTTCCTTCTCTCTTACATTCTTAACTTTTTGTTTGGCAGAACAAATGCCGGGGGAGAGAAGGATGAGAAGGGAGCATCTGAGCCTCTAATACAGCGAAGTATCCGAGCTGGCGAGGATACGAGAACAACCGAAGATGCGGATGGCCGACCGGAGGCGAATAGGTTCTTAAGCCGAGCTACAGAGGAGGCTTGAGAACCTGCAATGAGTCGAAGGAGCCGAATCCCTGAGTTGTTTGCTGTGAGAAATTTTTACTTCTCTCGATTTTTAATTTTCAATAACGTAGGGGCACAGAATCCTGTGCCCCTACATGTATGATCAGGAACTATTTTAATCCCGCGCGCGTTAATGATAAAAAAGTCTGTTATGTAGCGGTTAATGCTCCTCGCAAGATGTTGTATAATATTACACGCTGATCTCTTAAAATAATTCCACAACGGAGTAGCGATGGATAAAGCGTTGTAGCAATTTTATGTAAGGGCGATTCTCTGGGAAGAGGGTTGTTCTTTTTTGTTTATAAGGGGGATGAAATGAAGAGGCTAATATTGGGAGCGTTGTTTATGTGCATTTATGCCGCATCGGCACAAGCGGCTATAGTAAGTCAAGATTTCAATGGGGATGTAAGTGATTGGCAGTTTAATGGAGATGCTGTCCTTGATAGTGTTTCCGGAGTCGGCGCTGTCACTCATACCTTGGTACCACCAGACACAGCTGCTTGGTATACGGGCAGCATTTTTTATAAAACACCCATTCGGGTTAATAAGTTTCAGGCTTCGTTTGATATTTACATCGGTAGTTTTGACCCATTAAGGAACGATGGCGCTGACGGCATGACTTTTGCGGTAATAGATGCTTCGAAACATGGGTATGATTCAATTGGTCGCGGAGCTGGCTGGCTAGGATATGGCAATTTATCAGGGATGGCCGTTGAGTTCGATACCTACTCAAATAATGAGAATAATATTCCCGGTTATGGTTTTAATGACCCCGATAATAATCATGTTGCCTTGGATTTAAAGGGCTCAATTACTTCGGCAGCTAATGAGGAATTTAATAATCTTATTTTGGATAGATGGCATCGGGTGGAAGTTGATTTTGATAATGGCAATATTGATGTGTTTATGACAGGGGAAAATGGTAGCTATAGTCGCACAGAAGTTCTGAGTTATGATATAACTAATTTTGAGTCTTATGATGGATATTTTGGTTTCATAGGAGCAGCGGGTATGCCACCAGACTACCACTTGGTTGACAATTTTTCTCTTACTACACAGGTTGTCCCCGAACCCGCCTCCGCAACCTTATTTATTATCGGCAGTGGCGCTATAGCCCACATCAGGCGCAGGAAGAAAAGGGTGTAGCAGATAAATCGCGATGGGTTTATAATAAAAGGCGATCTTGGCGTAAGGCCAGGGTTGCCTTTTTTGTTTAAGGATGAGAAGGAAGCCGGTCTCAGAACCCCTTGACTCTTAGTATACTTTAGAGTATACCACAATTCTTACCACAATTCTAACCTGGTTAGAATTGGCAGGTTAGCGGACTGATCTTCCCCCGAAAAAGTGGACATAACGAAGAGTTAGTATTAGGATAATACTGGCTCTAAAATCGGAGGTGTCCAATGGAAGGGGAAAAAGGTAAAAAGAAGCGGTTTGATCGTGATTTTAAGATGTCTGCGGTGAAGATGATCACGGAGGGAGTAGACGGAATAGGGGTCAGGTCTCCACTCTTGACAATTGTGACCTTCCGCGCTGTTATTTTGCTGATACGATCATTTTATTGGAGATGTCAAGAGTGGAGACCTGACCCCCTTCGTATGAGCTAACTCGCCACGTCATTGGGTCACTTTTTTTCGGAGATACGTCGGAAGGATCTTCATTGATTCGCGGTATTTCGCGATCGTGCGCCTTTTTATGTTTATACCCTGTTGGCTCAATTCTTTCTCGATCTCGGCGTCGCCCAGGGGGGACGATTTATCTTCGCTTTCGACAATTTTTCGTAGCAGGGCCTTTACGTATGTTTTTGAGGTCTGGTCGCCGTTAGTGCTATTGAAGCCGTTACTGATAAGGCTTTTGAGGGGTACGACTTTATTGTTGATCTGGATATGTTTGTTCGATATAGCCCTGCTAATGGTCGAAACGTTCAAATTAAGGGCCTTTGACAGGTCCTGCATCGTAAGTACCTCGATATAAGGTTTTTCCTCCTCTATGTGGCGCTGCTGTACCTGTAAAATGTGATAAGCGACGCGGCAGAGGGTCTCTTCGCGGCGTTTGAGGTTATCAAGAAGCTGATTCGCCGCTCTCGTGTTCTTCTGCAGAAAGTCTTTAGCTTCGGGGTCCTTGACGATATCCATCTCATTACTATAGGGGTTATAGATCTTAAGCTTAGGTATCGACCCGCGGTTTATCTCAAGCCGGATCTTTTTATTCTTCAAAGTGGCTATAAGGTCGGGAACGACCGGTTGAGCGCTTCTTGCCATGCTAGAACTAGCCGGATGAGGGTTCAGTGTCTTAATGTTTTGAATAGCTTCTAGTATTTCTTTTTTGTCTACGTGTAAGGCTCTTGAAATGCTTATGGTATCATTTACCGCTAAAAGGCTAAGATGCTCGGAGACGATCTCGTATTCCAAGGTGCCTTTTTTGCCTTTACGCTGGAGCTGGATCTGGAGACACTCCCTGATATCTCTCGCGCCTATTCCCGGAGGGTCCAAGCTCTGTATAACCCCGACCATTTCCTCCACGTCGGCCGGATCGCACATGAGATCCGAGGCCGCTTCCTCGGAATCTACTTTTAAGTAGCCGTTACCGTCTATCTCATATATAAGATATTCGGCTACTTCAAGCTCTTTCTCGTCAAGGTCAAGTGTTCTTATCTGGGCAAGAAGGTCCTGCTGGGGGGTAACTTGCTGCTCGATATCGGTATCTTCAGGGAGTTCGTATGACGACAAATTTCTTCTATTAGGGGTATCCAGTTTAGTTTTGAAAGGGGAGTCTTCCGGTTTATCTTTCTCCAGTAACGGATTTGTTGAAAGGACAGTATCGATATATTCGTTAAGGTCAGACAGAGACATCCCCAGGATCTGGATAGAATGTCTCATTTGAGTTGTAAGGGCAAATTGCTGGCTGATCCTTATATCTTGTCTTTGGCTATAATTCATAGCTTTCTTCTAAAGTGTTGTCTTTTGAATAATAGCTAGAACATTTCAACTCCAATATTTTAGTATTTCGCAGGCAAATAAGCAACTTTTTATTTATTTAATACCTAGTTTTAGCTACAGATTCCCAAAATAGCAACACCCGATCTAAAATTATCAACACCGAAGAATTTATCGGAAAAAGAATGGCACAAAAACGCAAGAAAAAATTTTTAATAATAACATATATTTAAATAACTTACATAAATTATAAGCCTGCTAAACAAATTTTATTCGTTTTGGCATAAACATTGCTTATACCTGAAGGTGTATGCTAGTCATAGTATGTCATGGATAATTCAATTTGTTAGTATGTTAACCTTAAAATAAAGGAGCCAGAACATGGAGGACAGATTAACAATTACAGATGCCGCGCAGTATTTGAATGTGACGCCTCGCACTATTATGAGGTGGGAGAAGACGGGTAAGATCAAAAAAACAAAGAGGGATTGGCGGGGATGGAGGTTCTATACTAAAGAAGACCTTGCCGAGATCAAAACCTTTTATGAGGGGACCTATGAGTATAAGGCGGAGGGTAGAGTATTAAGGAACAGCGCTATCGCCTTGTTGATCATAGCCCAGATTTTGCTCTCGGGTACGGCGCCTTTATATGCCGATATGCAGGGCTCTGTGGAAACACCCGGCATAAGGGAGTCCGAAAAAAGCGTCGATATAGTACTGGATGAGCTTCCGGCGGTCAATACACCCAATGTATCTGTCAAGGAAGCGCTTAAATATACGCTTGGTCCGGACGATGTAGTGGCCATCGAAGTCAGGAGGCATCCTGAGTTCAGCGGCAATTATGCCGTCAATTCGGAAGGAAAGATAGGATATAAGTATGTGGGTGATATCGTCGTTAACGGACTTACGAAAAACGAGCTTAGGGACCGGCTGACGGAAGTTCTTTCGGAGTTCCTTCTAAAACCGGAAGTTGATGTGCAGATAGTGGCGTATTTAAGCAAAGTTATTTATGTCGTGGGCGATGTCGGGATGCCCGGCAAATTTTATATGAAAGGCGACACGATATTGACACGGGAAGCGCTTATTCAGGCGGGACTTCCGACACAAGCCGCTTCTCTCCGGGACTGCCGTTTAATAACCCCGGATATGCAGACTAACGGGGGGTATCGTAAGATCGACGCGTATAAACTGCTTTACGAAGGCGATCTCCAACAGAATCTGGTCATGAAGCCAGGAGATGTTCTGTATGTTCCGGCCACTTTTATAGCGAAAGTGATACGCGTTGTTTCGCCTGTTACTAACTTTGTGGGTCAGACCGCCGGGTCGGTCGCGCAGGGCGCGGCCGTATCGGCTGTGGCGCTATAAAGGTGATCCGCTTTCGCCGAATGATTTTATATTACTTGGCTACAGCGGATTAATTCGGCCATACAACTTATGCCGTTTACGCTCCATAAGTTGTGGCCTCATTAAGGAGAATAAAATGGATTCAAAGACAGTAACACAAAAAACACCGTTAGATTATTTGAAACTTGTATTTCATAGGAAATGGCTATTCATATTCCCCACAGTTCTTGGAATAATAGGCGGAATAATCGCCGGGATCACTCTTCCTAAGAAGTATGAATCTTCCACGATCAAATTAATTGAAGAAGGAAGAGTGATAAATCCCCTCATAAAGGGGCTTGCCGTTTCCTCCAGCGTCGAACAAAGGCTGAACGTCCTACGCGAACAGATACTGGGTTGGGATAGGCTTAAACAGCTCATAGACAAACTTAACCTCGCCAGAGACGTAAGGGATCAGCAGGGGTTCGAAGACCTTATAAAAAGGTTAAGAAGATATATCATGGTATCGATACGCAGTAACAATATTATTCGCATATCCTATATAGGTGAGGACGCCGCTGAAGCGATGTATATAGTAAAGACCATTACCGATCTTTTTATAGCGGAAAACATCAAACAGCAGACGATGGAAACAGAGAACGCCATATCGTTTATAAACGATCAGCTCGCGCTCTATCAGAAGAAACTTAAGCAGACGGAGATAGCCGCGATGGAAGATAAGCTTAAAACCCTTCTGGTAGATTCCACGGATAAGCATCCGATGGTAATAGAGCTTAAGTCCCAGATAGACGCCATGAAAGCCGACATAGAACAGGGGAATTATACCCTAAAATCCTCGGAGATTATGGAGAAAAGCGGCGAGATAAAAGAGTTAAAAGAAGAGTTAAAAAACATGCGCGAAGAGATCGCGACCTCGGGCATCGGCGCCGATAAGGAAGGGGAAAACCGCACGAAACTGGCGAACGCGACCAGCGATAAATTGTATAAGCTACTACTGCTTGAAAGGGTAGAAAAAGTAACGAATACCGAGGACGCGGGCGTAAGTAAAAAACTTTACGACGAGCTCCTTAGCCGTCTTGAAACAGCGAAGATCACCCAGCAATTGGAGGCTTCACAGGACGGTACCCGTTATACTATTCTTGACCCGGCTAGACTGCCGTTAAAACCGGCGTCGCCTAATAAGTTGAATGTATTGATAATGGGCATGTTTGCCGGCGCGTGTTTAGGGATAGGGCTTATCCTTGCGGTTGAGATACTCGACCGTTCGTTCTTCAATGTTGATGAAGCCGGGAATTTTTTGGGGATACAGATGTTGGGGGCTATACCTAAGATAGTAACTCAGAGCGATCTGAGGACGCGCAAAATAAACAATATAAAGGTTGCCAGTCTTTCCGTTCTGACAAGCGCGGTCTTACTGGTCGTGATAATCTACAGCGTTTTACTTGGGGGGTAAAAGATGTACGAAAAATTTTACGGGTTTAAAGAAAGACCGTTTAACCTAACGCCTGACTCAAGATACTTTTTCGCGAGTTCCAAGCACGAAGAGGCATTGAACCGGCTTTTACTCGCCATAAGCGAAAGGAACGGGTTCGCGGTCATAACCGGCGAGATCGGTTCCGGCAAGACCACAGTTTCGAGGGCCCTGCTTAATAAGCTCGATCATGAAACTAAAGTAGCGGTTGTTCTTAATACGCATCTTAACCGGAAAGAACTCCTCACGACGATACTTGAGGACCTCAAGATAGAGTATGCCTCCACGTCAAAGACGCATCTATTAAGGGCGTTCAACGAATATCTTGTCCAGCAGGCGTCTTCCGGCACAAACGTCGTCATTATCATAGATGAGGCGCAAAACCTGACGCCTTCGGTGCTTGAAGAGGTCAGGATGCTCTCTAACATGGAAACCGAAT
>CAZOMD010000057.1:7432-12293 GCA_964580895.1 uncultured Planctomycetia bacterium
GAAAAACTGGTCCAGATAATACTTATCGGCCAGCCCGAACTAAGAACGAAACTTTCGCATCCCAAGCTCGAGCAGTTCAGCCAGAGGGTGGTGTTTTATTACCACCTGGCTCCTCTGGACAGCCTGGAAACCAGGCAGTATATAAACCACAGGTTAGAAAAGGCCGGTAATAAGATAGACCTCTTATTTCCCGAGGAAGCCATGGAAGAAATATACAGGTATTCGAACGGTATACCTCGGCTCATCAACCTGGCGTGTCATAATTCTCTGATAACCGGGTTGGTGCAGGGGACGAAATGTATTACCCGCGAGATGGTGCGCTTGTCCATGGAAGACTTAATGCATAACACCAATAAATTTCAGCGGGAAGAGATCGCGGAAAAGTTAATGCCAACAATGTAAAAGAAATATATTAGGAGGAGATAAATGGGACGGATCACCGAAGCTCTTAAAAAAGTAACAGATGAACGCGTGGAACGGATACAGAAAAAACCGGAAGTGCAATATGTGGCGAAACGGGTCGAGGGCGCCTCTATCGAGGAGCATATAGTCGCTTTTCATGATCCTATGTCGCCGGTCTCCGAGCACTATAACATATTACGCACGAATATCCAGCAGCTGAAGAAAACCAAATACTATAAAACGTTCATGATCACCAGTTCCGTGGATGCCGAGGGCAAAACCGTGACTTCGACTAACCTTGCGATCGCTATGGCGCGTGAGATGAGCGGTAAGTCCATACTCCTCGTCGATGCCGACCTTAGAAGGGGACGCGTCGCGAAGTATCTGGGGCTTCCTTCCGAGCCGGGTCTGGCGGAAGTGTTGCAGGACAAAGCGGAATTGAACGATGTTACCGTGAATCCAGGGATAGACGGCCTCGCGGTCATCTCTTCGGGTAAACCTCCGAAACATCCCTCGGAACTTTTGAACTCGAGGAAAATGCAGGACATGATATCTCTTTTTAAAACGAAGTATGATTACGTGCTTATAGACGCGCCTCCGGTTATGTCTTTATCGGACGCGTGTATCCTGGGGCCCATGACTGACGCGGCGATACTTGTCGTCGAGTCCGGGAGGACGCAGCGCGATACGGTAAAAAATTCCGAAAAAAGACTTATCCAGGCGGGGGTAAAGATAGCGGGTTTTGTAATGACTAAAATAGAGAACCATCTGCCCGCTTATTTATCGAGGTATATGCATCATTACGACAGCTACTACGCGTATTGTAGATATGAAGATAAGAATGGAAAACAAGAGGAGGAAGCGATATGAAGTTCAGAACTTGGGCAATACTAATAATACTGATAAGCGCGGCCTTTATTTCGAGTGGCTGCAAACTCTCAGGATCAGGCGATGGGGCAGGGTCTTCAGGCTTTGGTTCTGTGAGCGGATCCGGCAGCGGGTCCGGCGGCGGAGCTCCGGTGCCGCGCCATAACCCCGAACCCGCGACCATGGCGCTTATGGGTATCGGTTTGGCAGGGTACGCGTTTTTGAGCCGAAAAAAGAAGAAAAAATAGGTCATTCGCACGGTTTTTAAAAACGAGAATGTTATTATTACTTTTCTTTTGAGTAAATGAGCAATAATTCAGTTCGTTAAAAGTAAACGGAGTCCGCTCGGGTTAAAAACCGGTGTTCTTTAGGCGGAGCACTCGAACGGCTACGCTGTATCCGCGTCATAAATGGCGCGGATACAGGCCGAGTGATGTGTGAAATCGAAAGGGAAATAAGTGACTATTAACGAGACATATCCGGTAAAAGATGCCGGGGATATCGTGAGATCCGGGCCGGCTTATTTTATGAAAGGAACCGAGCGTGGATTGAACGTCAGTGCTATTCCGTCCGCATCACCCGCACGCTATCATATGCCAGAGAGCGGGGTCCATTTTGCCGAAGATATGTCAAGAGCGGTATCAGATGGAACTTCGAATTTCCCCATAGGATATGTAGGGCCGATATCACCAGACTGTCCGGAGATATAATGAAGAAGGTTTTACCGGCCATTATATTTCTGGTGATAATCATATCGCGAATGTATAGTTGCGCGGCGGGAGAAGTCTATATCTGGGCGATAGGGGATTGTCACAAGATAGATCCCGTTTCCGGTAGGGATTTTAATCCATTTGTACCAAAAAATATCAGCGTACGCAATTATTTGTGGGACAAAAGTTCCGACACCGTTACCATTTCTGGCGCCAGGAACGAATACGTCTCTTTTCAGATAGTGATCGAGGCGAGAAGCGCGGTTCTTAATAATGTTACCGTCCTATTTTCGGACCTATCCGGCCCTTCCGCTATCCCTAAAACTAACATAGATCTATTTAAAGAACATTATGTAAATGTGTATAAAAAGAGCGACTGGCCTTTACCCTCGACCGGTACGGGAGAATACCCCGACGCGCTTATACCCTTTGAAACTCCTAAATATGGAGCGCCGTTTTCTATACCCAAAGGCAGGAATCAAGCCGTTTGGGTAGACCTTTACATCCCGAAAGACGCGCTATCGGGTGAATACAAAGGCACTTTTGACGTAACGGTGAACGAAACTGTCGAAAAAAGCATAAAGATAGAACTCGTCGTATGGGATTTTACTCTTCCCGAAGGGAATAATCTAATTGCATGGTCCAATTACGAAAATATAGACCATTCATATGGGATCGGAAATGGTTCTAAAGAATATAGGGACGTGGAAGAAAGTATCTGGAAAATATCGCACGAACACCGGCTCAACGCGTTACTCAGGCACGCCCATATAAGGCCCATGGTAAATTTCAATGAATACGGCGCGCTTCAAATGGATTATCGCCCGTATGCCGACCGGCTCGGACGCTATCTTGACGGCGGCATATTCAAAGACGGTTTATCTCCGGATATATTTCTCCTGCCGTTAAGCGGTGGGACGGAATACCGTTGGCCGCAACAAGGTCCGATCCACGATCCCGATGCTACTTTCAGCTACGCGTGCAAGGATTTCGCCGCGTATTTCAGGGAGATGGGCTGGGCCGACATGCTGGAGAAGTCCTATGTCTATCTTACGGATGAACCGGAACCGGATATGATCGAGAAGGTCATCCATGACGCTCAAATAGTCCACGAGGCCGATAAAGAGCTAAAGACCATGGCGGCACTCTTCAAGGCCTTTAATAAGGATACGGTGGACAGGCTCGCCGGGTCGATCGATATGTGGCTTGTGGACGCGTCGTATTATGACAGCAAACTCCTTTTACCGCGTAAAGAACTGGGTGAAAAAATAGGTTTTTATCAGCAAAGCGAACCCTGGTGCGGAAACGAGAACCTCGATACGGACGGCCTGGCCCTCAGGACATGGCCGTGGATAGCCTGGAAATACAATGTTGATTGCATTTATTTATATCACATGACCTTTTGGACATGGCGCGAGGATGGAAAATCCATATGGGAAAAACCGCACAACCAAACTTGGAGCAACTCGCAAGGCGTGCTCCTTTATCCGGGCCATTACATAGGTCAGCAGGCAGTCGTGGGTTCCATCAGATTAAAACAGGTAAGAAGAGGGATGCAGGATTATGAGTACATGTATCTTGCGAGATCCAAAGGAAAAGACCCGGACAATATCGTGAATTCGATCATCATAAAGGCGTTAGATGAAGCCACGCGTCCGGACGGCAATTACGGCGAATGGTCCCATGATCCCGAGGATTGGGACACGGCAAGAAAGAATTTAGCGAACCTTATTTTAGGCAAGGAACTCTCGCGGACAAAAGTGAAGGGTATTCCCAAGGGGGCAGGAAGACGCAAAAAAAATATGGACCAATTAAGTTGGAAGGGCAGGATAAAAGAGACGGTTAAAGAAGCGCTATCGTACCTGCCGAAAAAAATAAGATACCCGAGATTACTGTTCCTCGGAAAGCCGGATTATAAGTGCGACTTTGATGACGGAAAAGATAACGGCTGGACGGGCGGCGAGATAGAGAGTGTGCCGAACGGGGGATACGCGCTTAAAACGAGACCAACGGATAAGGATTTTATGGCTCTCGAGATCTGGCAGGTATTTCCCGTGAGAGAAAAAACCAGGCTCGAGTTGGAATATTATTCGGCCGGGAACGACCCCCTGATAGTGCAGTTCTGGAGTAAGACGTATAATAAGAATTTTTCAACACAGATGTTTTCGATAGTTAAAGGGGAATGGACTAAGATCGGCATAGATCTTAAGGATATCAGCCCGGACCTCATAGACAGCGAAATAAACTCGATCCATATCGCGACGTTAAATAAGCAGGGAAACCTTTTTATTGTCGACAATGTAAAACTAAAGTAACGGGATATAGCTTAGACGGGCAAAAGGCGCGTACGCGCGAAAAGGTTTGGAAATGATAAAAAAAATTATTTCAGCGTTATTTTATTATTTGGGATCAGCTCATATATTTATAAAAACCGCGCTTGGCAAGAAAAAAGCTTTCCCGATCATAATACTTATTTATCACCGTATAACCGATGTTTTGGAGGAAGAGATAAATAGAGATCAAACGATCAATCACCCTCTTAAGAATTTCACAAAAGAGATGAGCTTTCTAAAAAAATATTTCAATGTGATCACTCTGGATGAAGCGGTTAATTGTATAAAAGAAAAAAAATTACCGCAGAAGCCATCGGTAGCGATCACTTTTGATGACGGATTCAATGACAATTATGAACTTGCTTTCCCGATCTTAAAGTCCATTAAAGTGCCGGCGACTATTTTTTTGGCGGCAGGGCTTGTAGGGACAGACAACCTGCCGTGGGTCGAGGAGATAGAGCAGGCCATTAAGAATACGGACCGGCAAGCTATAAAGATAAACACATATTT
Organism: uncultured Planctomycetia bacterium; assembly: GCA_964580895.1. Taxonomy (GTDB): domain Bacteria; phylum Omnitrophota; class Gorgyraeia; order Tantalellales; family Tantalellaceae; genus CAZOMD01. The sequence continues at coordinate 12,255 of CAZOMD010000057.1, forward strand.
TGGTGACCGTGAATTTGATCTTAAAAGCAAAGTTTTAAA
>CAZOMD010000058.1:0-662 GCA_964580895.1 uncultured Planctomycetia bacterium
CTTGTCAAAGAGGCTTTCACCGTGCTAGCTTATATTACCGCGGACCTTATTTTGGCTAGAAAACTTGTTGATGCCGGCGCGGCGGCTGTAATGCCGCTTGGTTCGCCGATAGGGAGTAACAGGGGATACCGGACTAAAGAGCTTGTTCGTATAATGGTCGAGGAGATAGGTGTTCCGGTGATAGTTGATGCCGGGATAGGAAGACCTTCTGAAGCGGCGGAATGTATGGAAACGGGATGCGGGGCGGTGCTTATCAATACCGCGGTCGCGGTGTCCGGGGATCCCGTGAATATGGCGCGGGCTTTTAGCGAGGCTATTAAAGCGGGCAGGCTCGCGTACCGCGCGGGGATGCCGGCCAGTAGCGCCGAGGCCAAGGCATCATCACCGCTTACAGGCTTTTTGAGAAACGACGGGGATGGGGCATGAGTTTTTTAAATATTTGCGAAGAATATAAGGATACGGACGTTAAAGAGTTCTTTAGAGATATCTCCGCGGAAGACGTGAAAAAGACCTTAAGGTCGGAAAGGCTTAACGGTCGGGATTTTCTGTCCCTGCTTTCTTCGCGCGCGGAGGGGTATCTCGAAGACATGGTGCAAAAAGCCAACAAGATAACGTTACGGAATTTCGGAAAAACGATCCCGTTGTACGCACCGATATATCTT
>CAZOMD010000058.1:672-10927 GCA_964580895.1 uncultured Planctomycetia bacterium
TATTGTGATAATGAATGTGTTTATTGTGGTTTTAACCCTAGGGTAAATTCGGGATTTAAGAAGCTCAGTCTTGACGAGGTCGAAAAAGAAGCTGAATTTATCGAGAAGACGGGACTCGAGCATGTGCTTGTCTTGACGGGCGGGTCAAGGTCAGGAAGCCCGCTTTCTTATATAAAGGATTGTGTTAAGGTGCTGAAGCGGCATTTTAGTTCGGTTTCAGCCGAGATATACGCTCTTACGGAGGAAGAATACGGGGAGCTGATAGACTCGGGGGTGGATGGGCTTACGATATATCAGGAAGTATATGATAGGTATGTATACGATAAAGTGCATGTATCCGGCCCCAAGAAAGATTACTTGTTCAGGCTCGATGCCCCGGAAAGGGCCGCTAAAAAAGGCATGAGGACCGTGAACATCGGGGTCCTTCTCGGGCTTAACGTGTGGCAGAAAGAGATATTTATGACCGCTCTTCACGCGAAATATCTTTTTGATAAATATCCGGCTACAGAAGTAAGCGTTTCTGTGCCGAGGATACGTCCGAACACCGGGAATTATATCCCGGGATATGCCGTAACAGACAAAAATATAGCCCAGATAATACTTGCGTTGCGTATTTTTCTGCCGAGAGTGGGCATAACGCTTTCTACCAGGGAGAGCTCCGAATTTAGGGACAATCTTATCCCTCTCGGAGTTACGCGGATGTCGGCGGGTTCCACGACGGCGGTAGGCGGACATACCGCCGGGCATAATGAGAGAAAAGGAGCCGACCAGTTCAGCATAGCCGATACCCGGGATGTGGACGATGTGAGAAAAAGTTTGTTGGAAAAAGGGTATCAGCCGGTCTCAAAGGATTGGATGAATATATAACTGGTTTACCGGTTAGCCAATCGGTCAGTTAAGAAGAGTCAGAGATTCAGCGAGTCAAAGAGTCAGAGTCAGGGCGAAAAAAGTAAGGAGCAAGAGGCAAGAAGCAAAGAGGACGAAGGATGTTGGACGAAGACAGTCAAAAGGTCAAAGGTCTAAAGGTCGAAAGGTCGACTTGTGACCGCTTAAAGATCTAAAGTCCAAAATCGTTAAGGGAATCTTTCGGTTTTTTGACATTTAGACTTTTTGACTTTCGACTTTTAGACGGCACGCCATGTGCTATGTCATAATCAGATAGGAGAGAAATGAAGGCGATATCGCTATTATCAGGCGGTCTTGACAGCATTCTCGCTACAAAGATGATAATCGACGAGGGGATAGAGGTCGAGGCTGTTAATTTTCTTACGGTCTTTTGTAACTGTACCGCGCGGGGGAAAACGTGTCTAGCGTCGAAATCGGCATCCGACGAACTCGGGATACCGCTTAAGGTATTCGAGATAAGTTCGGATTATTTTGAGATCATCAAGAACCCGCGTTATGGTTATGGGCGGAACCTTAACCCATGTCTTGATTGCCGTATATTCATGTTCAAAAAAGCCAAAGAGTATATGGCCCAGACCGGCGCGTCGTTCGTCATCACGGGCGAAGTGCTGGGAGAAAGGCCGATGTCACAGAGAAGGGACGCGATGCGGATCATTGAGAGAGAATCGGGTCTCGAGGGATTTATTGTACGTCCGCTTTCGGCGAAGCTTTTTCGGCCCAGTATCCCTGAAGAAAAAGGCTGGGTGGACCGCGAAAAATTCCTCGAGATAGAGGGCAGGTCCCGAAAACCTCAGAAGGCCCTTGCCGAGAAACTAGGGATCAATGATTATCCATGTCCTGCCGGGGGGTGTCTTCTTACCGACGAGCTATTCGCGAAAAAAATGCGCGACCTTATCAAATACAAACCGGACTTTGATGTAAACGACGTAAAAATGATCAAATCCGGCAGGCTCTTCAGACTTTCGCCGGAAGCGTTCTTTGTAGTCGGCCGGGACGAAAAGGAGAACGATCTTTTGATCTCTATGGCCAAAGATAATGACATCAGGATCCAGACCGTCGATATCCCGGGTCCTGTCGGGATAGGGCGGGGCACTTTTACGGCTAAAGACACAAATACAGCTTCCGGGATCATTGCCAGATACAGCGATATAGGCGAAGATATGGAAATTAACGTTATTGTTACCACCCTAGCCGGCAGTGACGCGCGTTCCGTCAAAGTCAGATCAATCGGAGAACTCGAACTTAATTCTCTTCGTGTCTAATATTCGGCGCACAATAATTTTCAGCTATTCTGTAAAAGCTGAATCCCGCCGCAGGCAAAAGCTAAAGGGGGTCCCCATTAAAAATTTTAGCTTTTTTGATTTGTTCGTAGGGCAAAAATACATATCCGGCAATTGTTCGAGCCGCACGAAGCCGCCTCTTTCGTGACATCGGTTTGGTCTTTTGATTTCCGAGGGACGCTTGTATGCCCCGGCGTGGCATACTGCGCTCGACACTCGGCCGCGCTCTCCCTCGCTTCCGCTCGGGATCCGTGCCCGCCTCGGCCTCATGACGCCCTCGGTAAATTCAAAAGACCAAGCCGATATCATATATATCACCCGTCTCGGAAAAGGTGGCTGAGCAAGGCGAGTTTTGCCGGGCCCGAGAACAAATTAAAAAAGCGTCTTGGAGCTTTCGCGAGAAAATTTTCCTGGGGAATAGTTATTGCCTGCGGCGGGATTAACGTAACGGGGATCACACTATACTGGAAGTGGTTTAGCGATTACAAATACTTACGCTATTTGTGACCCTGTGTTGTAGGCGTTCCGTGCGGTTCCATCATGTGTGAATTATTAGCAAGGCACTGTGCAAAGTCGTTAAGAAGCAAAAAGGGAGGAAGCTATTCATTAGACTAACTAACTTTCTGTTGCTATAATAATATACTATGTTTAGCGTAAAAAATAGTATTATCGCGAAGATCGTTTCCACAACGGTGCTATTGTGTTTCCTTGTTAACACCGTCCAAAACGAAATTAGCTTTGCCTATTCTTCGAATGTCGGACCGGGTTCATTCTTAAGTACATAGACCGTTCAGGATAACCCTCTCATCCAAAGGGAGATGCTTGCCGAACTATACCGGAAGAGCCGTCTTATCTGGGAGGCCCATGCCGATAGATATAAAAGGAGCCTGGCGGAGTACAACGCGCTAGCTCTTTTACTTCCTTCCGGAAGATATTTAATGGGGAAAGAGACCAAAGAAGACGATCTTCTTCTTATCCGGGCCGTTACGCATGAAGACTACGAGATCCTTATGCAAAGGGAGGCAAAAGAACATCCCGCGCGATACGAACGCCTTAAAAAGAAGATACTCGCTGACGGCACGATAACGGAACTGTACCCCGGAGTGACACATTTCAAAGACGTCGCTACCCAGCCTGAAAACCTTGTCTTCAACGATATAATAGCGAAAGCATTCGAACTTTATTTTCTTGAAAAGAAGTCTCTTCTTTACCCGAAAGATCTCACCCGGCCGGAAAGGGATTTTCTGAAAAGGTTGCGGCCGTTCCTTGAGGAAAAGGACAGCCAGGGGAGGCATAAAAATTTTTCACGGATCTTTTTCGATATCGATAAAAGGACGAAAATAGTCTGGAAACTCCAGAACGATATAAAAGAGAAATTCGAGAAAACCGCGAGTTTCAAAGAACCACCTATCGCGGACGGCGCGCCACAGGATGCTGAAGAAAAAAGGAAAAGAGAGGAAAAAATAGCCGATGTATTAGCCAATTGGGAAAAGCGGCCCGAACCGGATGAGGTTAGAGACTTTGCCATCGAGGATATACGCGGCGCTTCCGAACTTTTTATGGGGGAGGATATCGTCGATGAATGTTTAGAGTCGAAGACGTTCTTTGAGCTAAACAGTCTTTTGCCGTACCTTAAGGAGATAGTCACGCGGATCCTGAACGACCATGTGGGACATAAGATCCTCGTGGCGGGACGTGACGCCGAACTTTTTTATGACGCGCTGAAGACCGTTCTAAAAGGCACGGAACGGGAAAAAGACGTAATGATGTTCCCGGGGAGCGAGCCTTTCTGGGATTATATCGAGGCCTTTAGCCAGAGGGAAGAACTCGCGGCCATACAGAAAGAATTCCTGGAACTATATGGTATAAATGGAGCTAATATCGCCAAGGGCGAGAAATATCTCTTGTTTGACTCCGGTTTTAACGGAACGATAGGTATGCGGCTTCACAACCTTGTGGAAAAGCTTTATCCGGATGACGTAAACAGAAAAGAGATACTGGACGCGATCAAAGTGAAGATGGTGGGAACGCCGTCCCAGATACCTTATGCGTATCCGATAATGCCGTTTAAAGTCGATAAGGATGCGCTAGCCAGTAAATTTCCCAAGGCCATATGGTATTCGAAAAATTCGCCGATAATCCCGGAGAACGCAAAGTTCCTGCCCGAATTCATTTTTGCCATTGCTTTACAACTTATGCCGGCTTACCACGGTCCGTACAGTTCTTTGGCCCGGGGCAAAAAGGATAATTCCCTTATGCCTCTTCCCGGAAAAGTGGACGACGTTCAAATAAATATTGATGAAGCGGACGGGCCCAACGCGTCTATTGTGAATCCCGTCGCCGCGATGCTCGCGCAAAAAAAGGTCATCGAATATTTCGAGAAGGAAAAAATGAAAATACTTTCTTCTCTCCGTGAAAGTTCCGCAGAAAGAGCCAAAGATATTTCCCCGACGATACTTTTAAGAAAATTATTCGATGGAAGATTTTTTCGGACAAGTCCGTTTACCTCGGATGAAGCGGCTAGGAGGTTTGAAGCAATAGGTTTTACGGCCGAAAGCGTGAAACACCACCTGAAAATGTTGGGAAGCCTGGGACTTTTGTATAATACAGGCCATAAGGGCGGCATGGGATATTATCTCGCGGACTGGCTTAGTTATGATAACTTGAATGAGATTTTAAATGAAATACCGGAATTGGATTATATTTATCTTTCACTGGAGCAAAGAGACGAGATTAGAACACGGTTACGGGAAAAGGTATATAAATTTCTATATGAGGCAAAAAAAAGCGTCATAAAATCTTTTGCCAAGGACAGGGTATTATTCCCTGAAGGAGATGGATCGTTCGCTCTCTTGTCGATTCCCGTCTTAAGCGGACTTATGATCGAAGCGATCAGAAGCGATGATTTCTCCGGCAATATACGCAAGTATGATCCTCTCTTGGCAAAAGCTTATGAGGAAGTGGAAAAAGAGATGGACAAATTTAAAGCTGATAAGACCATTATTTCCGGGATTGAGAAATATCGAAAAATTGTCGCCCCTGCCTACAAAGCGCTTAGAGAGCTTAACAAGCTACTGGTTGAGAATGGGTTTTATGCCGAATTAAACCTTATGACCACAACTGGACAATCTGGTAGAGACGCGAAGATCTATTTTAATGAAATAACGGGCAAAACAGAATATACCACGTCTTCGGGTTTCTTTAACGTGTTACGCTTAAAAATTATAGGTCCAGAACTATCAAGGGACACCGTGATCAAAGATATGAAGTATGATCCCATGATCGATGATGAAAATGTGGTTGTATACGAGAGCGCGTGCGAAGGGTTTGCCGAATACGCTTCTATGGCAAATACCGAAAAAGGTTACCAGGTCGCTTTCGGCGGCGAAAGGGACAAAGCCGGCCGCGACGAAAAAGAAATATTGTATCGATTTGATAGTCTCGCCACAAAGATATTGCGTGAAGAGTTTAGCGGTATGACTAAAAACGATATTCTTCAAAGTATCATTGATTCCCAGGTCCTTCACGTGGCGAAGCATAAGGAGAACGAACGTTTGAATATTTTGAACCAATTGCCGGACGAAGGTACGCAATATATGTATGATGAAGCGTCGTCTTTTTTGACTCAGATCGCGTTTAGCAAAATACCCAAATATGTCATCATAAGTCTTATCGAAGTATGCGCGCATGAAATACCCCATAAGGGTAAATATCTGTCGCATGCTCACGCGGCGTGGCATTTAATATTTCCAAAACTGTTTTCGTCCATGCCGGAGAGCGGCGAGAACGTCAATTTTTATTACACGTTATTGGATGTATTGAAGGAACTTGGAGAGATGGATACGGAAGAATTGAAAAGAAGGGCCGAGACCGCTCATGATGAACTCATGGGATATCCTGTCTCAAGATCAGTGGTGTCCGGCGAAGAAGACGAAATGGGAACGCCCAAGATTATATCCCGCGCCGATATGTTGAGAGCGCTCCGCGGCGATTTTGCCGGGTATCTTGAAAGAAGGGATCCCGCTCTTGCCGCTTCATATAACGCGCTTACTGCTCGTATCGAAAAGTTGAAAAAAGCGCAAGTTCCCCTAAGAGAACGCGAACGGAAGGAATATTCTAAAGCCATAAAACCTGTTTTAGAGGCGCGCGATAAGTTCAACGAGCTTCTTGTAAAAAGAGGTTACTTCGTTATCTTCCCGGCCGAAACCAGGTCGAGGGCCGATGAACTCACTTTATATTTTTATCGAATAGTCGACAGAAAATTTTATCGAATCGGCGATAAGACCGTGTGTTCCTACGTGTTAAGCGATATGGGGGATAAAGACCCGGAGATTGGCAGCATGTTCGGTTCATTCGATTTCGGTTCCGAAAATGAACTACGGGTATTTTTTGACAATACTATTGAAACTGCTGCGCACATAAAAATATGCCTGGAAAACGGGTTTTATTACATCGCGACAGAGGGGTGCCGTGATAAATCGGTCTTTAACGACGATCCTGTCTATTGGGGGAAAATAGATGAGTATAGTACGCGCATAACCGAGAAAGACTTGGGCCGGATGTCATCTGTCGGAATAAGAGAGATATTGCTTAAAGATGCAATTAATCACGAGCTCAGGCATGCAGTTAACTATCAGTTTAAACTTTTTGAAGAAAAAGAAGGAGAAGAGGAAAGTATCGAGACCGTGGCGAAAGACGAAGCATCGGCCTGGCTCACCAAATTAGCGAACTCCCAAAAACCGGGTTTTGTGATGTTGGAACTTATCGAAAATGTTGTTTATAACTACGAACTTGGCCGGGTGTCCGAATCCGAGCACGCGATGGCCGCTTGGGAATATATCTTTCCGGGATTATTCGAGTGGTTCGATGCCTCCGTTAAGGGAGTATCTTACCGTGACGCGGTGTTAAGGATATTGGATGAAGTCCAGAATATGGATGCGGAAGTATTGAATAGAAAGGCCGAGGAAGCTCATCGTAAACTATTCGGCCGACCGACAATGGAAGCGGAATCTTGCCAGGATGCTTCTTGTGTGAAAAATGAGAGGACTCCAGATGCGAAACCCGACATCACGGGCGGCACGCCGACGGCCTTCGAGGAATACGTTAAATTCGACGAGAAAAAGATCGCCGCGTTCCGGCGGCTTAAAAAGCTTAACGTGCCGGAACTTGTTGAAGCAGTCGAGGCGTATCCGGAAAAATATTCTTTTATTCTTGAAGATCCTTTCTTAAATGATACTGAGTTCTGGGAGGACAGCCGCAACGTGGATGAAATAATGAACACGGATGTCGGCCCTGATGAAATTTTCGGTTTAACCAGGGGGGACGGAGCGGATGTAAGGGAATATTTTAAATATTTGGAAGAGCATATTCCGGCCGTAGTGAAGATCGCCAAAGAACGTCTTCATAACCCGTATTATTCAAAAGCGAAATTTGTATTTATGGGAAGAGGAGCTGATATGCTTTATTGGGCGATGCGGTCTCTTGTGGCCGGAGGCCATGAAGATAAATTTTACCTTCTTGATTTCAGCGGGGGGAAGGATACTCAGGATTGTCTTGAATTCGCTAATAAAAATATTAGAAAGTTCAAGGAATATTTGGGGTCTATCGGATTTAAAGAGAAAGATAAAATAGTTATAGTCGATGAGATGTCCACACGGGGCAGATTCGCAAGAGAAACCGCTGAACTTTTCAAGAATATCGGATATATATACGCAGACCCGCTTAGCTTATCTGTTGAGATAGAAGCAGGAGCTTATTCGGACACAAAAAAAGTACTGGGAGATGCACTCTATTGGCTTGGTGAATATTATATTTCCGGCAGAGTTTTTTCGGTAGATATTATTGAGGGGGCATGGGCGTATAGATATGATCATAGTCGTGGAAGCAACAGAAAATTTTCGATCACAAAAAACGGCAAATACTTTGCTTGGATGAACAGGAAGGTCCTATATCAGTATCTTCTTAAATATAAGAAAGGATATGACGCCTGGCTTATCGAAGAGGCCGCGAGGGAAAAGGTCGCGGCTATTCATGTCGACGATAAGGAAAATGACAGAACGGGCGAAGCTCCGGAACTCAAAAAAGCGTTTGATGATATTGTGAAAAAGATCCGTGGCAGTGAACTGGCCGATCCTATCAGCGGCCTGAGCGGTATTTCTCAGAGGATGAAGGAGGTATCGGTCCTGCGTCTTTGTGTGCCGGCGGAGATCGTGACGGGATCTCCAGATTTCACGGAAACAATGGAACGGCTTGGGCGGCTTAAAGACGTTAAATTCGAATTAGTAGTGACAGGCGTAAAAGAGGATGAAATAGGCCTTATCGACAGCCTTAACGATAAGCTTATCCGGCAGGCGCTCAATATCCCGGATAACATAAAGGTGTCTATGCTAACGGAAGACCAGATGCGGGAGAACGTGGATAGCCGTTTGGATCATGGCGTAGATACGCCGCTTGAAAGGGCGCGACTTATAAAGGATATGTATACTAAGGAGCTGGCGAGCGGCGAGAATATCCTTATCGCGACTGACCCGGTAAACAACGAAGATGAAGCCAGGCGGCTGGAAGATGATCTTATTCAGGACATGGAAGGGGAGGTCATAAATATATCCTTCGGTGTCATGGTAAGTCCCGTTCCGGATAAAAGCGTATTTTCATTTTCTTTACTTCTCGAAGATTGGTTTGAATCCTTAAATAAAGGGAATGTCTCTACCGTGAAAGTTATCCTGCCGATACCCGTATCTCTTGTTAAGGAATTGAATGAAGCCGTGAAACACGCCTGGCGGGTCCTCGCCTCGGCCTAATCTTTGACCATTTACGCATGGTTGTAGTTTGTAAGCCGTTTGTAACATTTCGGCCATCTGGTAAAGATTTGTGTCATTTTGGCTCACTGAACCGGACCTGGCATGCTTTTCGCGGGAACGCTCATTTTCCCCTGCGCGGAAAATTTCGCTCGGCATTCGGTCTTGCTCTTCCTCGCTTGCGCTCGGGAGGCCTGCCCGCTTCGGCCTCATGACGCCCCGCTCAAAGCAGGCCAGGTCTGATTCAGCAACAACACCAGAGGCATATAACGACATTGTACTTACGCGTAAGCTGTCCTGGATGTTCTGACAGGGCTTCATGAGCCTTGCAAGCTCGGTCTCTCCGAAGCCAGGATGTTTAACCGTCCGTAAGGACATTTATTGACTACTAACTGCCAAAACTATTTGTAATATGGCGAGGAGAGTTGCGAGGCGAGTGCAGAGTAAAATTTTTCACAGGAAAAAATTTTACGTCCCTGGAAGAATGTCCAGGACAGCTTACACCGTAACGCTCTATCCATCGATACAATTTGTTTCGTGAATAGCTGAAATGATATGCTATCACTGTGTAAGTTGGTCTCAAAAGAAACGCTTGACAAAAGAAACATTTTTAGCTATACTTATGCAACTTAATTATGTTAGTTAAGATTAATGCGCACAATTAAAATGTAAATAGCGACAAGGATGAGGGGAAAAATGAAGATTTCGGCGAAATGTGATTACGCGTGCAGGGCTATAATAGAGCTTGCAGGCTATTGGCCGAATAATATACCGCTAAGGATGCAGACAATATCGAAAAAGCAGAGTATTCCTTTAAAATATATTCCGCAAATACTACTACAACTTAAGGGAATGGGGATAGTCAGGAGCGTACGGGGTAAAGAAGGCGGGTACTTGTTGGCAAGAGCGCCTCGTGAGATAACACTAGGGGAAATAGTAGTCGAGATGGGAGATCTAATGGTATATCTTCCCAGCGGTAATTATGAGGGGAATAACGTGTTTGCGGCGATATGGAAAGACGTCGAAAATACCGTCTCTAAGACCCTTGACAAAATAAGTTTTGAGGATATTTTGAAAAAGGCCGGGAGTACGGCCGGGACGATGGCCTATCAGATATAATCTCAAAATTTGCAGTAGGATTCACGTTTTTAATGTACCCGCATATCGTGTGATGACTTATTCTATTGCAACGCGTTACAAAAAAGTGTTTGCAAATTTCGGGATACCTCGATAGCAAGTTTAAATCCTTGCAGGATTCAAACTATCGACCCT
>CAZOMD010000058.1:10937-12079 GCA_964580895.1 uncultured Planctomycetia bacterium
CAGATTTTTCTGCTGAAAAATCTGGGATAATTCGCGCGTATGATTTATTTACACGAGTGTGTTCATGAATTATATGCTTAGTCGGGAAGGAAAGGCGGGAAGTAAGATGAGTTTGCTGGAAAGTAAGGAGAACTTGAAGGAACTTGTGGAGAATCTGAATTTTAAGCAGAAGGTCGAAAGGTCTCTTGGGCTTATAGAAGAGGCGTATGACAAGTTCGGCGACGGGTTGGTCGTAGCGAATAGCCTCGGGAAAGATTCAGTTCTCGTGTGGGACCTGGCAAAGCGCGTGAACCCCAAGATAAAGGGTTTTATAGTGACAACTCGGTTCAAGCCGAAGGAGACGATCCAGTTCATGAAAGAAATCGTAGAAAGATATCCGGAACTTAAAGTTTTCAAGAATGACGCCGATATCCCGGAGCGGCTTTATGAAACTGACCCCGACCGCTGCTGTTATCTCTTAAAGGTCCTGCCTATCAGAAAAGCCGTTGAGGAAATGGGCGTGTCATGCTGGGTTACCGGTTTACGTTGTACGGAAGGAAGGACCCGCACCGATTACGAAGAAGTGGAAGAGCGCGATAAAGGATTGATCAAGCTCAATCCCATACTTATATGGAAAGAGCGGGAAGTGTGGCAATATCTCGCGTTATACAATGTAAAGGTAAACCCTCTGTACGCCAAAGGGTTCCGTTCTCTCGGGTGTGAGCCGTGCACGAAGATAACCACCGAGGATAATGAACGTTCGGGCAGATGGATAGGGACGAGTAAGTGCGGCGGCGAGTGCGGGATACACACACAGCCGCTTAAGGTCAACACGGAAGGGGACGGGATATAGTTTGTTAGCCGGTTCACTGGTTATCCGGTTTGCCAGTTCAGTTGTGGAGAGTCAAAGATTCAGAGAGTCAGAGTTGGGAAGTTCCGTAGAACGTAGGACGTCCACTCGCTACGCTCGATAGGACGTAGGACGAAGGCAGTTGGCCAGTTATTTAGTGGGCTGGTTCATTAATTAAACCAGAGAACCAGAGAACTAAATAACTGAATTGGTTATTATTTTAAAGTTAAGCAGGCGGTGAAAAACCATGTTAGTGCTTCTTATCATTATTTCTATATTCTGGGCTATGAACACGGGAGCTTCGGGGTTGGCG
>CAZOMD010000059.1:0-11175 GCA_964580895.1 uncultured Planctomycetia bacterium
CACTTTGTATTCTGCCCTAACGATACGGCAGAATATTTATTGGAGAGAACCGTTGTCTTTTTTCGAGAGGACCCTGAAATACGCTCCGGACAGCCCGCGGGTGCATAATAATCTCGGGGGCGTATATGTTGACATGAAACAGTATGATAAAGCCATTTTATCTTACAATAAGGCCCGCCAGATAGACCCTCTGGATAAAGAAGCGTATTATAATCTCGGCACGGTTATTTTAGATTTCGGAGCGGGGAAAACGGAAGAGGCGATCTCTTTTTTCAAAAAAGCCCTGGAGATAAATCCGAAAAACGTTAAAGCTAATAATAATCTTGGTATCGCTTACGCCAAACTGGGTTTGCATCAGGACGCGATAAATACTTTCAAGAAAGCTCTTTTCTTGGCCCCCGACGATCTCGGAGCCAATTTTAATCTTGGTTTATCATATGCCTCGACCGGTAAGCCTGACCTGGCCGTCCCTTTATATGAAAAGGTACTAAAACTTGATCCCACGCACATAAGCGCGCGCTATGGGCTCGGGAACGCGTATTTTTTAATGGGTAAGTTGGAAAAAGCGATACCGGAGTACCAGGGGACGCTTAAAATGGATCCGGGATTTATCGACGCTTATTTCAACCTGGGGATAATCTATAGGAAGACAGGTGATTATAAAGGAGCGATCTCTTTATATAAGAAGGTGCTCGAGCTTGATCCGGATGACGCGGAGGTTTATTATAGATTAGCGGAAGTATATTATTTATCAGGGGATACCGTATCGGCAAGACAGTGCGCCCGAGGGGCGATGGACCGCGGGTATATGGTGCCGCAAGAATTCCGGGAGACGCTAGCTCTTGAGAAAAAAGGTGAATGATGAAATCCGAAAAAATGAAATATATATCCGAAAATCTCGGTAAAAAAACGGTGAAGGAAATGTCAAAAGAACTTGGCATGAAAGAGAAAAAGCTTAGAAAATTGATCGAGGACGCTAAGCGCGCGAGGGATACAGTTAGCGCGGCGCCTGACGAAAAGACCCCGGTTCCGGCATGGCTGGTCGGTATAGCTTTGGCTTTGATAGCGGCCCTGGGTTTCGCGGTGTATTCCCTCGCTTATAACGGCGGTTTTATATGGGATGATGTCGCGCTGGTGAGGGATAACTTGTATATCAGGGATATAAAATATCTGGCGGACATATTTAACGGCACCGTTACTTCGGCGGCCGATTCTTACAAATTTTACAGGCCGATGCAGATATTCACTTACGTCATCGATCATTACCTATGGGGACAGGATATCAGGGGATACCATTTCACGAATATCCTTTTGCACGTTCTTGTGGCATGCGCGGTTTATTTGCTGGTAAATATCGTTTCGCGGAATAATAGGGCGGCGTTCCTAATGAGCGCGCTTTTTATCGTTCATCCCGTTCATACCGAGGCGGTGTACTATATTTCCGGGAGGTCCGATATATTAGGCGCGTTCTTTTTATTGATATCCATGATTTTTTACATAAAGGCGTCAGAGGGCGGAAAGGTCTGGGGCTATGTTTTAATGACGGCGGCGTATATCGGGGCGCTCCTTTCGAGAGAGGCAAGTTTGGCTATGGTATTACTTCTGCCCCTTTACTGTTGGGTCTTTAACAAGAAAATAGATCGGAAAGCTATTCTTTGTGTTATATCCGTGACCGTAGTTTATCTGGCCGTGATGTATCAAAAACTAGGGGTAAATGCCGCAAAGGAGATAGCCGAGGCCACTTTCTCGCAGAGGGTTCCCGGGTTTTTCGCGGCGATATTCAACTACCTGCGGATATTATTTTTCCCGGTCGATCTTCATATGGAGTACGGGAACGATTCGTTTAACCCTATGTCGTTCAAACCCATCGCCGGATTTTTTATGGCCATGGTTTTTTTTGTGGCGGGTTACAAAATAAGACGGAAGGAAAAACTGATATCTTTCGGTATCTTTTGGTTCTTTATCGCGCTTTTACCGGTATCGAACTTATACCCTTTAAAGGTTTATATGGCGGAACATTGGCTCTATGTCCCTTCCTTGGGGTTATTTCTTGTCATGGGAGAAGCGTTCGGAAGGTTTTCAAAACTAAAATTGTATAAATATTTAAGCGCAGGTCTTTTTTTTATTACCGTCATGGCGCTATCGTACTTGACGGTTAAACAGCATTCTTACTGGAAAGACCCCATAACCTTTTTCGAAAGGACACTTGAATTCGCGCCGAGGAGCTCCCTTATATACTCGTCTCTCGGCGACGAATATCTCGCAAAAGGCGAACATGAAAAGGCGATAGAAGTTTATGAAAGGGCTATCGCGATATATCCGGACCGCGTAGCCGCGTACAATAATCTGGGGAACGCGTACGGCGCGATAGGGGATGAAAAGAAAGCGGTGGAGGTATATAAAAAAGCTTTAACGATAGAACGGGACAGCCCGGTTGTACACGCCAATTTGGCAGCGTCATATTACAACCTTGGCGAGTACGAACTTGCCGGGCAGCATGCCAAACGGGCGAAAGAGCTCGGGGAGTCTATCCACCCCGAGCTTGATAAAATGATAGGCTTGTCCGGAAAATAATATTTAGTATGAAACCTGAACACAAGAAATATATTATCGATAATATAGCGGTTACAACCGCGGAGGAGATCGCGAAAACCCTTGGCATCAAGGCGAAGGATGTAAGGCGATTTCTGAAAACCGTTCCCGGCAAAAGGTCTGACGCGTCCGGTCGGCCTGGCGCCCGAGGAACGTCCGTGCGGGTGGTAAAGCCGGCATCGTTATTTATAATGATAGCGCTTGGGGCGCTTGTATATTTAAATTCGATCGGCGGCAGTTTTGTGTGGGACGATTATGGGCTTGTGTCGAATAATGAGTTCATCAAAGGCTGGAAATACCTTAAACCGATTTTTTTGGGATACGTGACCGATGAAGTTTGGAACTCGACCGTTATTTTTTACCGTCCGTTGCAGATGCTTACCTATATATTTGATCATTCGGTGTGGGGTCTTGACGCGAGAGGCTACCATGCGACCAACATCCTTCTGCACCTTTTTACCGCGGCCGGGATATATTTCCTGGTCATAACGCTTTTTAATGATGAGGTACTCGCTTTTTTGACCGGAACGCTCTTTGTCGTACATCCTGTCCATACCGAGGCCGTCAGTTATATCTCGGGAAGGTCCGATCTTTTGGCCGCGGTTTTTTTTCTGCTGTGTCTAGTCTATTACGTCAAGTGGCAGAGAGAGGGTAAAGGCATATATGGCCTTATAACAAGCGCGGCTTATGTCGGCGCGCTTCTGTCGCGCGAAGCCAGCGTCATCTTGCCGCTAGTCATTATCGTATGTTACCATTACGCTTTTAAGAAAAAGATAATCCTTAGGTCCTTTTTGCCGATCGTTATAATAACGTTGATCTACGCCGTGATCAGGCTTACCGTTCTTCAGGACCATACCGCGACCTTGGAGGCCGCACGGGATACCGTGTTACAACGGCTTCCTGGTTTTTTCGCGGCTATCGTCGGATATATGAGAGTCTTGTTGCTTCCCGTGGGGCTCCACATGGAATACGGGAATAAACTTTTCAGTTTTCTGGACCCATACGCGATAACGGGAATGGTCGTGGTCGGGGCAGCCATTTTTTACCTTATCCGGATAAAAGGGAAAGATCCGCGCATCTTTTTTTCCATTACCTGGTTCTTTATTACGCTTTTACCGGTATCCAATATTTTCCCTGTGAACGCGCATATGGCGGAACATTGGCTCTATCTGCCATCGTTAGGGTTTTTTATTATAGCGGCGAAGATCATTCGCGATAATTATAACACGGACAAATTGAGATATATCGCGGTTATCTTTGTCGCGGCGGTCGTCGCTCTTTATTCATTCCTTACGTATAAGCAGAACCTCGTCTGGAGAACTCCGCTCGCGCTTTATGAAAACGCCTTGAAATATTCACCGCTAAGCGCAAGGCTTTATAACAATATCGGCCAGATATACGAAGGGATGGGAAAGCCCGGCGAGGCGATAAACGCTTATAAAAAAGCCGTCGAGATCGACCCTCTCCAGGCGGTGGCGTATTATAACTTGGGCAACATATACAGGGACGCCGGTAATCGGGAGGAAGCGAAAAAGTTGTATGAAAAGGCCATAGAAATAGATCCGACCAATGCCAGTGCTTACTATAACGCCGGTAACGAGTATTTCCATATAGGTGATATCGATAAGGCCGTGGGATTATGGAAGAGATCTTTGGATTTTAACCCGGTCCACGCCAAATCGTATTTTAACCTGTCGGTAGCGTATTCGCGCAAGGGAGAACCGGGGCTTGCCGTTGGATACTGTGAGAAAGCGATAGATCTGGGATACGATGAAGTGCCGCCGGGATATCTCGAACATTTGCGTTCGGCGGTTGGCGTAAAAAAATAAAGGGATACAGCGCATGAAACAGGAATATGAAAAATATATAACGGAAAACATAAGAACGAAGTCCATCCGTGATATAGCGCGCGAACTGGGCATAAAAGAAAGATACGTCCGTAAGTTCATTCATAGGCAGCGCCAAGGCCGCGCCATCGATGGAGTCGTGATACGCGAGGCGCCGCTTGGAACTTCATCCGAGCGGGCATCAAGGTCCGAGGTCCGGGAATGGGGTAAAGAGGTCATGCGAAATGAGGCCGGACAACCACGCTGGGACAAGAGCGCGGGAACATCCGGGAATATTATTATGACCGTTATAAAGAGAAAGATCGTTATCTTTTCGGTCTTATTGATAATCTTGACCGGGTTTCTTGTTTATGGCGGGATGGTAAAAGCTGAATTTGTGTGGGACGACGAATATCTTATAGAGAAGAACAGACTTATAAAAGACTGGTCAAATTTTCCGGAGCTATTTTCCGGTCTTATAGGGGCCGGCGGGAATATGGACTACTCTTCATATCGGCCCATACAGATAGCCACATACATGATCGAATACCATTTATGGGGATTGGACCCGAGAGGGTATCACGCTACCAATATAATATTGCACATCCTCGCGGCACTCTGCCTTTGGTGGATGCTCAATGTATTTTTCAATGATAATTTCATTTCACTCTTATCCGGTATGCTGTTTGTGACGGCCCCGGCGCATATCGCCGCTGTATCCTATATCTCGGGCAGGGCGGATCCTTTGGCGCTGCTATTTATGCTGTTGGGGCTTATTTTCTACGCTAAGGCCGTTACGAACGGAAGACTGGGCTTTTTTATAACGGCGGCAGTTCTCTTTAGCCTGGCGCTCTTTTCAAGAGAAAACGGCATAATATTCCCGGCGCTTGTGGCATTGTATCATTATACGTTCGGGAAAAAGTACAGGCGTGGTTACATCCTAACGTTATTATCTATCCCTCTTCTGTATTTTTTGATCAGGGTAGTATATTTGAACGCCCTTTTGCCGCATGTCTCCTGTCCTACTACTTTTTTTGAGAGGCTGCCGGGAGCTTTTGCCTCAACGATGCTTTATTTAAAACTGATCATTTTCCCTTCCAGTCTTCATATGGAATACGGCCAGAAGATCTTCAGTTTTCTCAACGCTCTGGCGTTAGCCGGGATCATATTCGTGATATCCATCATATATTTCGCGATAACAAGGAAGGACCGTGATAAAGTACTGTTCTTCTCGGTATTCTGGGGCTTGATAACATATCTGCCGGTATCGAATCTTTATCCGATCGGTTTTTATATGACGGAGCATTGGATGTATGTTCCGTCGGCAGGTATTTTTCTGGCCATAAGCCTGGCGGTGAGGCGTCTTTATCGGGAACGTTTTCTAAAAGTGCCGTCGCTGATTCTTGCCGCGTGTTTCATAGTTTTCTACTCGTTTATCACGATAAAGCATAACGCTAATTGGAAAGATCCGGTATCATTTTATGAATGGACCTTAAAATACGCGCCTTCCAGCGCGAGGACATATCTCAACCTTGGGCGCGCGTATAAAAATAAAGGCAGATACGATGACGCGATAAGATCTTTCAAGCGCGCTCTTGAAATCGATCCCAATTACACTAAAGTTTACAATAATCTGGCCGTTGTTTATCACGAAAAGCGCATGATAAACGAAGCTATCGACGCTTTAAAGAAGGCGATAGAACTGGATCCTTCCTATGGGCCTTCGTATAATAATCTCGCCAGTGTCTATAAAGGTATTGGGAGGAGAGATGAGGCGATACAGTTATTTTTTAAGGCGTTGGAAAATAGCCCGTATTATGCCGGTACGGTCTATTACAATCTCGCGCTGCTATATTTTGAGAACAAGGAATATGATAAAGCCATAAAATATGCTGATCTGGCGGAGCGGAACGGATTTGCCATAAACCCGGAATTAAGCAAGTTGCTGCTGCCTTTTCGTAAGTGATATTTATCCGGATCCCTCCAATAGATTTTATGTTGTAATAGTTTTCCAGGGATAACTTTTAAGCGTATTAGTAATGGCGGGATAGGTTCTTCCCCAAGGGAATTTTTTTACGGCTTTTCCCATTGTCCTCGGCCCGGCAAAACTCACCCGCCTTCGTCAGCCTCACCAATAGCTAAAAGCTATTGGTGAGCGAGATCGCCGGCGGGCTCGAACAATTGCCGGTAATGTGATCGCCTGCGGGCAATGGTAAAAGCCTGAAATTCCCAATGGGGGCCCCTTGGATCCTATCCCGCCATTACGCAATTCGCAAAACGGCAATCCGGGATTTAGAACTCAAGTTTCCCAAATACGCCAAGGCCGGATTTCGAGCCGTTTTTAACAGAGCAAAAGTTCGCCCGTTCCCTGATCCTTCAAGGAAAATTTTAAATTATTTTTATTTTTAAAATTTAGGGACAACTTTTGCGCACCCCGAAGGGGGATGTTAAATCCGGCGAAAAACCGGTCTTGGTGTATTCAAAGTTGAGTTTTAGCGGGAAGAAATCCCGGATTGCCGGGAGCTTGATCCACCCAAAAATATTCTGAAAAATAGAATTATTGTCTTATGTCTGATATTGCGTTTGAAGCCCCGAACAGTTTATGTTAGTTTTAAAAAAGTAAGAAATTCCTCCTAATATTCTTGCCACTACTATACAAAAAGCATATAATAATCCCGGATTTTACGATAGCGAGAGGCACATTGAGGCCTATTAACTTGAATATATTCAGATATATACTTAAAATTAAAAAGGAGTATTATTATGGGTGAAGTTAATGAGGTTACAATCACGGATAGCACTTTCAATAAAGAAGTTCTGGAAGCTGGTCTACCGGTACTCGTGGATTTCTGGGCGGAATGGTGCGGACCCTGCCGAATGATCGCTCCGGTGGTAGGGGAGATAGCGGCGGAATATAAAGGCCGGGTAAAGGTTTGTAAACTTAATGTCGATTCCGGGCCGCAAACGGCATCGCAGTACGGGATCATGAATATACCGACTTTAATGATATTCAAGAGCGGTAAAGCGGTGGATAAAATAGTAGGCGCGGTGTCCAAAGGCGTGATCATAGCGAAGATAGATCCGCATCTTTCATAAAAAGGAAGGGATTTGAGTGAAGAGTTTTAAATTCTCGGCGTTAAAAAATGTCATAAAGAAATTTGAGAATAAACATGTTCTTGTGGTGGGGGACCTGCTTCTTGACCAGTTCATATGGGGCGAAGTCTCACGGATCTCGCCGGAAGCCCCCGTTCCCGTGGTTTGGGTGCGGAAAGAGGATTTTATGCCGGGAGGAGCTTGCAACGTGGCCAATAACCTCGCGTCGCTCGGGGCGAAGGTATCCCTGGTCGGGGCGGTAGGCAAGGATGAGGCGGCCGCTGTGCTTAAGGGCCTTCTTAGCGAACGAGGGATAATTACCGACGGCGTGATCGTTGACGATTCAAGGCCCACGATCTTAAAGACGCGTGTCATAGCTCATCACCAGCAGGTCGTCCGGATAGACAGGGAAAAGACCGACCATTTGGATAACAGGAACTTAGCCGAGATACAGGATTTTATCGAGAAAAATATACATTCGTTCGATGGTATCGTTATTGAAGATTATGGTAAGGGGGTAATAACTCCGGCACTTCTTAAGATGATAGTTCCGTTGGCTAGAAAGCATAAAAAGATAGTCTCCGTCGATCCTAAAGAAGACCATTTTTCTTATTACAAAGGCGTAAGCGTTATCACGCCGAACCATCATGAAGCCGCGAAAGCGGCCGGGTTCGCCATCACTAACGAGGACCTATTGGAAAAGGCGGGGAGAGAGCTTTTAAAAAGATATAATGCCGAGGTCATTCTTGTGACGCTGGGGGAAAGAGGGATGATGGTGTTCGAGAAAGATAAACCCTCTAAACATATACCCACGGTCGCTCAAGAAGTTTTTGACGTTTCAGGCGCTGGAGACACTGTTATCGCCACATATACGCTGTCTATACTGAGCGGGGCCGATCCGATTGCCGCGGCATATATCTCTAATTGTGCGGCGGGTATAGTAGTCGGCAAGATAGGCGTCGCGGTCGTGGCAAAGGACGAGCTCCTTAAAAGGTTGAAGCTTGAGATATCGAAATAAATACGATTCCCCCGGGAGTTCCCGGAGGCGGACAAATGGAGGTATTACGGATGAAAGTCGTGGCGATAATACCCGCGAGATGGCATTCAGTCAGATTTAAAGGCAAGGTTCTTGCCGATATAAACGGGAAACCCATGATACAGCACGTGTGGGAACGCGTTAAGCAGGCAAACGCCGTTGATGAGGTCATTGTCGCCGTTGACAAAGAACGTGTTCTAAAGGCGGTCGAAGCCTTTGGAGGTAAAGCGGTCTATACTTCGCCGGAACAGCCGTCCGGTACGGATCGTCTGGCCGAGGTCGCCAACAGCGTGGAAGGGGATATTTTTATAAATATCCAGGCGGATGAGCCGCTGGTGCATCCGCTCATGATCGATGAGCTCGCGGAGGTGTTCAAATACGAGGACAACGTGCAGATGGCGACGCTTATCAAACGGATACACAAGAAAGAGGATATCTCTAACCCTAATGTCGTTAAAGTCGTTGTCGACAGGAAGGGATACGCGTTGTATTTTTCGAGAAGCCCTATACCGTATGTCAGGGACGATGAGAATGAAGGGTCTCGCGGGTATCAGGAAAAAGAGGATGTCGGCGGGATGTATTTCAAACATATCGGGCTTTATTCCTATACGAGGGAATTTCTTTTTACGTACACGAATCTTCCGAAGTCTGTTCTGGAGATGGAGGAAAAACTTGAGCAGCTGAGGGTACTTGAGCACGGATATAAGATAAAGACAGTGGAGACGCGTTATGATACCGTGGGTGTCGATACGCCGGAGGACCTGGAGAAGGTCAAAAAGATACTGGCTGAAACGACAGCCGGACATTCATACGTACTTTAATGAGCGTGCTTAACACGGCGAGAAGCCGGGAGCGTAAGGAAATGGCTGAGAGAACCGTGGATGTGGGCGATATCAGGATAGGAGGGGATAACCCGCTTGTTCTTATAGCGGGTCCGTGTGTTATCGAATCCGCCGATAATGTAAAAAATTGCGCCCGTGAGATAAAAAAGATAACCGCCGGCTTTGGCATGCCTTTTATTTTCAAAGCGAGTTTTGATAAAGCGAACAGAAGTTCGATAAGATCGTATCGCGGGCCCGGGCTTATGGAGGGGCTAAAGATACTCGACGCCGTGCGTAAAGAGACCGGCGTGCCTGTCTTGAGCGATATCCATTGTGTTTCCCAAATCGAAGAAGCTTCCCGCGTTCTCGATGTCATCCAGATCCCGGCCTTTCTGTGCCGGCAGACGGATCTTATCTTTAAGGCCGCTTCGACGGGGAAGCCGGTGAACGTCAAGAAAGGGCAATTCATGTCGCCTGAAGAAATGACGAACGTCGTTTCGAAGATAGAGTCGGCGGGGAACCATAAGATACTGTTGACGGAAAGAGGGACGTCTTTCGGATACAATACGCTTGTTAATGATTTCAGGTCACTCGTCATTATGGGGCGTACAGGATATCCGGTCGTCTATGACGCCACTCATTCGGTGCAGATGCCCGGCGGGATGGGGTCTTCGAGCGGCGGGGATTCAACTTTCGCGTTGCCGCTCACTAAAGCGGCTGTCGCGGTGGGATGCGACGCGATATTTCTTGAGGTCCATGAGTCTCCCGAAAAAGCGAAAAGTGACGGTCCCAACATGATAAAACTGGCCGATCTAGGTGATTTTTTGGAGGAAGTGCTTAAGATAGACAAGGCAAGGCGTAAAAGATGAGCATATCAAAAGCGAAAAAAGTGTTGATCAACGAAGCTAAGGCCGTATTGGCGCTTGTGGCGAGGATAGACGGCGAGTTCGAAAAAATAATAAACCTGATAGTCCGGACAAAGGGCAGGGTCATTGTCACCGGCATGGGAAAGCCCGGTTTTATCGCGCAAAAAGTGTCAGCGACGCTTTCGTCCACAGGTACACCTTCTTTGTATCTGCATCCGGCCGAAGCGCTTCACGGTGATCTCGGGCGCGTGACAAAAGACGATATTATCATAGCTTTTTCAAATATCGGCGAGACGGAAGAGATCGTGAAATTGATACCGATAATCAAGAAGATCGGGGCTAAACTTATAACGATAACCGGGAACACCGGATCATCGCTTGCCAAAAGCAGCGACCATATCCTTGATAGTTCGGTCAAAAAAGAGGCCTGTCCTATGGGACTCGCCCCGACGACTTCCACGACGGCGATGCTGGCTTTAGGGGACGCGCTCGCTGTGGCGCTTCTTGAAAAAAAGAACTTTAAACCCAAGGATTTCGCGTTTTATCACCCCGGCGGCGCGCTTGGTAAAAGACTTATACTCAAGGTGAACGATATTATGAGGAAGAAAGAACGCACCCCGATAGTCAATGAGGCCACTAAGATAAAGGACGTTCTTCTAAGGGTAACGAAGTTAAGAGCCGGTTCCGCCAGCGTCGTGAACAGTAAAGGTAAACTGGTTGGGATATTCACTGACGGTGATCTGAGACGGCACTTTGAGGGAGGCGCGAACCTTTTAGAACAGAACGTGCGCGCGGTCATGACCAAAAACCCGGTTACTATAACCGGGGACAGGCTTGCCGCTGAAGCTTTCGAGATACTTACGGAAAAAAAGATAGATGAGATCCCCGTTGTTGATAAGAAAGGCCGTCCCGTCGGGATATTGGATGTACAAGATATTCTT
>CAZOMD010000059.1:11185-11914 GCA_964580895.1 uncultured Planctomycetia bacterium
CTTAGAGAGGGGTTGGTGTGATTCGTGGAGCGTAGGGGCGTATCGCGATACGCCCCTACGCTCTTAAAAAAGTAAGGGCAAAAATGGAGAAATATAGCGCGGGAATAAACGAAAAATACCGTACGGACATAATCGAGAGAGCTAAGAAAATCAAGATCCTTGTGATGGACGTTGACGGTGTTCTTACAGACGGCAGGATCGTCTACGGTACTTACGGCGACGAGATCAAGAATTTCAACGTGAACGACGGGTTGGGGATCACGCTCGTTAAACGTTCCGGGATGAAATGCGTGATCTTGACGGCAAAAGGCTCCCGCGTGGTCACGCGGCGCGCGAAGGACCTTAGGATAGACGCTGTTTATCAGAATTTCCATTACAAGATAATAGCCCTCAAAAAGATCCGGAGGAAGTTCAAGGTAACCGATGACGAGATCTGCTACATAGGGGATGACGTGATAGATATACCTCTTTTGAAGCGGGTCGGCCTGGCGGTGGCGCCGCCCAACTCCGTGGAAGCGGTCAAGCCGTACGCTCACATGATCACGGAAAAAAAAGGCGGGCACGGGGCTGTCAGGGAAGTATGTGATCTCTTGCTATCGGCCCGGGGAAAATGGGACGAGGTAATGGCGAAATATCTGGAGTAAAAGATGTATGAGGTAAGCGTAAGATCAGCGTTTAGCGGCGCGCATAGGTTAAAAGGTTATGAGGAAAAATGTGAGAATCTTCATG
>CAZOMD010000060.1:0-11823 GCA_964580895.1 uncultured Planctomycetia bacterium
GCGTAGCGGCAATCCCGCGACTGGTATAGGGCGCATGATTTTGCGTCCCCGGATTACTCCGGGTTTACCTTTATCGATTTTCTCTATTGATCCCGATCTTCTCAACTCCCTCCACTATAAAGTTTATATCCAATGGATTCCGAAGTCAATTTTAGCGGACTGACTTTTGTCGGTTCAACTTCTATTAATTAACATTTTACTAAAAAGTAAGTTATTTAACAAGCAGAAACTATTAACTGGTTCGCCGGTTTGCCTGTTCGCTGGTTTGCCGGTTACTGGGGCATTCTGACAGGGCTTCATGAGCCTCGCGAGCTTGGTCTCTCCGAAACCATAATATTTAGCCGTAAAGACATGCTCTGGCGAGGAGAGTCGCGAGGCGAGTGTAGAGGGAAATTTTTCGCAGGAAAAAATTTTACGTCCCTGTCAGAATGCCCAAGACAGCTTACACGGTGACGGTCTATCCCTCGATACAAAGGGTTTAAACGTGGACGCGGGCGAGTTTTACTCATATTACGTAACAAAAAAGGGATGGCATTTTTGCCATCCCTTTTAAAACTAGACCTATGTTATATTTATTCCGTCCGGATAACTGGGATCAAAACCCCCATTTCCTCTTCGGTTTTTTTGTCTTAGTTTCCTCTTTTTTTACCACTTGGGGCGCTATTTCCTGGACAACCGGTTTTTCCTGTTGTACCGGCACCGTCTCCATCGCCTTTTCAACTTCCGCCGCAATGGGCTGGACTTCTTCCACTGCTTGGACGGACGCGGTTTCAACCTGTTCCGCCACTGGTATCGCCATCTCGACAGGAACCTCTGCTTTTTCTACTTCCGCGGCTTCTGGTTCAGCCGCCACGGCAACACCCTTTGTTCCGTTATAAGAAAAGTCTTTTATCTCTTTTTCCTTGATATGCCAGCTTAACACGCCTCTTACGCTGGTCCCGATCTCTCCGGTTTTTTCGTTCCTGTCAAGTTCCCCGCGCCAGAACGCGACGCCGTTTTTCTCGCTGGTCTGCATGGTTTCCCATACAACCCTTGTATCACGTTTTACCCGCACAGTAAAATTGGTCGGGGTAAAACCCTTGCTCAAAAGGTATTCCGAGGAAATTGTGCTGCCCTGGAATTTAATCACGTCCGTTATCTGCTGGCTTTCGGCTTTCCCCATCTCTTTTAACGTTATATCCCACTCGGTGCCTTCGAGCGCATCCTTGGCTTTTTTCTCTTTCACTCTTCTTTCTTCAAGCTCCGTCAGCTGTTCTTTCGTCATCTGGACCGGAGCGGCTTTCGGCGGTTCCACCGCCGCTCCCGCTTCTTCCGGCATTTCCGTATTTACCGTCGCGTCAACAGCGAAACCCATCCGGCTTACCCCTGACAATACCGCAATGACCACGAAAACAACCAAGATCCGCAAAACCTTTGATAGCATATTCCCCTCCCTTATCGCAATATGTGTTTGGCTTCCTCTCTCCACGATTCCCACCTTAACAGATACCGTTTCGCCCAATCCGCGTTAGCGGATTTATTATCTATCTGAAGATACCGTTTGAATAGATCCAACGCCTTTTCCGTGTCTATGTCGTACTCCGCGTATATAAGCGCCAGATTGAATATGGAGTCTTTATCATATGGTCGTAATTCGATAGCTTTTTCGAACTCCGCCGCGGCCCTGTCGTATTCCTTCTTTTTCGAGTAAAAGACCCCTTGGTTATAATGTATGTCCGCCACTCTCCGAGAAAGAACTTCGTTCTCCTTCGCCAAGTTGTTAAATTTGTCAGGGACAACCCGAAGTTCCGCTTCCAACGATTTAACCTTAGCCGCGTAATCCTCGTTATCCTGTCCAAGCCTGGCTACCTCCATCCGGAGGACCGCTATAGCATTCTCATTTTTCTTCTTCTCCCCTTCTACCTCAAGAAGGGTTTTCTTGAGCCTTTCACTTTCTTTTTCGATATTTTGGGCCTGCTTTTCCCATTCGTCCCTAAGAACGGCCTTTTCCTTA
Source organism: uncultured Planctomycetia bacterium (assembly GCA_964580895.1). GTDB lineage: Bacteria > Omnitrophota > Gorgyraeia > Tantalellales > Tantalellaceae > CAZOMD01. The sequence continues at coordinate 1,994 of CAZOMD010000060.1, forward strand.
TCAAGTTTCCCGATCTCTTTTTGCAGTTCCTTTATTTCACTCCCGTATTTTATCCTGAGCCTGCTTATCTCAGCGGCTTTTTCGCTCTTAAGCTCATCGAGCGCGGCCTGGGCAGAAGCCTCATCGGCGAACGCCTCGACTTCCGATAACTTCGCCTTAAGTTCCGCTACCTCTCCCTCTAATTCAGCGATGCGCTGTTCGAACGTTTTTACGGCAGCTTCAAGCGCAGTGTTCTTTTCAAGGAGCGTTTTATTCTTGTTATTCAGGGCTTCATCGGACTTAACGGCATTCTCATATTCCGCTTTGAATTGTGCAAGCCTTTGGGTCTGGATCAGAAGATTATCCCTGTCAGATTTAACTTTCTCACACTCCGCTAAAAGCTCCTCATAGGTAGGCTTCTCAGCCGTAACCTCTGCCACGCCTTCATCCTGAGAATTACCAATATCATGATACAATAAGTTCAAAAGTAAAGCAAGAATAAACAAAAAATGCGCTAACTTGTTATTACTATTATACATCAATAGTTTTGCCCTCATCCTTTTCCTTTGTTTTTGGCACCTGGGACAGCATTACCCTCCGTCGATTGGAACGCGGCCGGCAGATCATCATATTTACGGTACTCCAGAAACCCCCTATCGGGGTCATCCAAGGACAGGTCATCCGTTACCAGGTTCTCTCCGGTGACTATGGTCGGTGTTATGAAAATAAGAAGTTCCGTAGTCTCAAGATCGTCATTCCTGGATTTAAACGCCTCTCCGACTATGGGTATATCCATAAGATACGGTACCCCTTTATGCGTAAGAGTCTTATCATTCCTTCTTAATCCCCCTATTATTATCGTGGCGCCGTCTTTCACCACGACCGTACTCTCCGCGAGAGAAGTATCTACGATAGGGATGGTATTCCCCGTCGGTGTAGTGTAAGAATCTACAACGCTGGATATCTCCGGTTTTATTGTCATTCTTATGAAACCATCGTCATTTATGGTCGGAGTTACAGCCAGCTGTATGCCGACATCGATAAATGTGGCCTCTTCAGCGGTCGTCTGTGTCGTCTGCCCGGTCGTAGTTGTGGTTGTGACATATACCTGTCTACGGCCCACATGTATCCGCGCTTCCTGGTTATTAATTACCGAAAGTCTCGGGTTTGAAAGTATCTTTGTCTGGCCAAGTGTCTTAAGAAACTGCATGGTTAACCCATAATCGTTGGCGGCCACGCTGCCGATAGTCATTGAACCTATCGCCGTACCAAGATTAGCATCTATGGGAAGAGGCGCGGCAAGCGTCGTCGTGACCGCGGCTGTCTTATTCATCATTTCGTTAAGATATTTACTAAGCTCATTGAACGCGATCTCCCAGTCTATTCCTGTGTCGAGATCATCCTGGAGGTTTATCTTGATGATCTGGGCGTTTATAAAGACCTGCTTTTCTTTCTTGTCCAGAGCCTTTATTACCTCCTCGATTTCTTGCATTTTGCCTGGAAGCGTGTGGAGTATCACCTGGTTGCTGCGCTCGTCGGCTTTTACCGAACCGAGCTTTTTCGCCGTAAGCTGGTCCTGGAGATGCGCTTCCACATCAACCGCCTTAGCGTACTGTAGAGAGAATATCTTTACCGCATCTTTCTGCTCGAGAGCGCTCACGGCCTTTTCTATCTCAAGCATACTTTCGGGAGTATCCAAGACTACCACCGTACCGCTATCCTGATCGACAACGACCCGTCCGATATCGCTTTTTAACGCGTCTATGAAATTGAATACCTGTTCGGGAACCGCGTATTCCAGCCTGAAAGTTTTTACTACCCTCATATCTGAAAAGCTCTTCCCATAAAATTTTTTATATTCGGCATCCGTCATTATCCGGTAGATATCGCCTTTCTTATCATACGCAAGGTCGTTGCTTAAAAGGATGATATGAAAAGCGTCGATAAGCTGGACTTCCTTCACCGTCAAGGTTACCTTACCGGTAGCGGACTTACTGACTACGATATTTATACCTGCTTTAAGGGCGATGTATTTAAGGGCGTCTTCGACATCGATCCCCCTAAGGTCAAGGGAAACCACGCCGTAAAACCCGCTTTCCAACGGGATTATGTCCGGCGGCTGGGAGATAGCGGCAATATCCGGTGTCACCTCAGGCACTTCCGTCTCCGGCGGATCCATAGCGAGAGAAACAGCGCCACCCAGAACGATATAGGTAGATATAAGTAATATCAAGAATATTGTCTTACTCATGCGGCTCATTTTAATTCCGATTCTTCTCCGTTACGCTCAAGGATTACTCTGTCTTTTAGTATTTTCTTGACCGTTATCTCCCCTATCTTGTCTCCGGTCTTCACGAAAAATGTCCTGTTCAGCTGTGTGTTCTGTATGATAACGTCGGGGTTATTCGACCATGAGATCCCGACCAAAACAAGCGCTTGCATATAATCCGGTTCTTTCGGAGGAGCGGCCTTTTTCTTAAGATCCTTTTCTTCAGGCTTCTCTTCCTCCGGTTCAGGCTCTACATAGGGGCTAAAAACATCACGCGCGTCAACCTTATCGTGATAGTTCGAAAGCGGTTTTAAATTAGGCTTTACTTCCAAAATATCGGAAAAACCGGCCGAGGCTTTTCCTCCGACGAAAAAATCCGGCACAATTCTCGCTTTTTTCACGGAAACCATCATGTCAAACACAAAATACGCCGCCGCCGCCAGAACACATATCTTTAGGAACCAATTTATGCCGTTAATATCCACGGCCAGAAGAATCCCCGTGCGCGCTTCGCCGATGTTCTTCTTCTTTAAAAGATTGAATCCGCCTTTAAAAAAATCGAACGAGAAGAAGCTCTTTGCCCGATAACTCCCTTTTGCCTTCAAAAGGTTTTCGGTGTTAGGGTCCTCAATGAGTTTCAGCAGCTGTTTCTCTGGAGTAAGGCGTGAGCTGTCGTTCTCGACCATCCCTGCCGCACCTCTTCATCTATGATTGTTTTAACTAGTTCTTTGTCCACTACCATCTTATTTTTAAGAACAAGAACTTTAAGCGCCTTATGGCAAATCATGGCTATTTTCCTCGGATATCCGCCAGTATACCGATGGATTTCTCTTACCGCGTCCTCCAGAAAAAGGTTCATTCTCGCGCCGTACCCGGCCTGCTTGACCCGGAAATCCATCATCTCCCGTGTTTCGTCAAGATCAAGCGGATTAAGGGTGTATTTAAACCCTATCCTGTCCATAAAATTTGGCATGTTCATTATCTTCGCGTGAAGCTCCATCTGTCCGAGGAGTATCACTTGAAGAAGCTTATGCTCGTTGGTCTCGTAATTCAGAAAAAGCCTTAAAGATTCCATCGTCTTCTCGTTCAATATCTGGGCTTCATCCACTATCAGCACAACCGTCCTGTTTTCCTCGACACCTTTAGCGAAAAGAAATTTTTCGAGGGCCTCTTTTAGGTCCTGATTGCTGCAGGGGTTAGCAGGAAGATCCATCTCGAAATTCCTAATAAGTGACGTCAGAAAATGTTTCTCATCCTCGAAATTAGGGTCAAGTACCATATGGAAGATTATATCGTCCTTGGTCTTAAGGATTTGACATAGTTTCCGGCTAAGTGTGGTCTTGCCGGTACCGACATCACCGAGTATCACACTAAGCCCTCTCCGGAGACGCAGCTCTATAATAAGATTCGTGAGAGCCTTTTCATGTTCCCTGGATTCATAAAAAAAATCCGGATCGGGACTGGTAGAGAATGGTTCCCTGTCAAACCCTATTATTTTGTAGTAGCTCATAAGCGTCCTCGTCTTTTACAAGTCCTTTATCCACAACTACATCAGGCTGTTTCCAATATTTTCCGGATTATACGCAACGGATAGCCGTTATTTATAAGTTCATTTATCTTATCCTTGGATCTTCTTACTTCTTCGGCGTCATAAAAACGCGTATTCCCGCTTCTTTTTTTTACGTCGAAAAGCCCGAGATTAGTATAATAGTTAAGCGAAGAATAAGAAATACCGTATCTCTCAACAACTTCTTTTGCCGATAGGTAACTATTTTCCATTTTTTCCTAACTCTCGTTGATAATTGTAGTAATTACTATAAATGCAGCAAGAGTATGCCTTATATTCGGAGGTTTGTCAAGACAACGCGTTTAACGTTATGGAATAAAAAGGAAGGAGAAACTTATTCTATCCTCAAATATCCTTCATTTATTTCAGATACTTCGCTCGCTTCGGTTTTTTGCTCTTCCGGAGGGATTTCAACTATAGATAATTTCGCGATAGACTCTTCCAGTCTCGTGATCCTCTCGTCAATAGCCGTGATACGGCCCGAGAGTTCTTCTATAACACCATAGAGCTTTTCGAATTTTCTGCCTAAATACTTATCTAACCCTTCAGGTTCGATATATTTCCCGGACTTTTCCATCTTCCTGTCTTCCGCTATCTTAAAATGCAGACCGCTTACCACCCTCTCCCCGGTCTTTTCGTCATAATAGGATTTTTCCTCGTAACTCTCGGGTACCACTATCGCCTCTTCCCCGTAAGCTGAATATATAGGAGTAAAAAAGATAGCCGGCATCAGTATAATAACGCCCAATGTATACCCGAACGGATTAAGCCGACAGCGCATAAACCGTGGCGGGAAAAACAGATATTTAAGTTTTGTCTTCATTCGAAACATCTCCATTACTGGCGGCTTCTCTCATGTTCTTGTGAAGGCGTAGAGTTATCTCGAGAAGTTTCGACAATTCCTCAAAACTATCTTTTTTCTTAAAAAATCCTGATACTTTGAGGCGATATAATTCTTCCATCGAATACGCGTCTCGAACGTTCTCCACAACCGCGGATGTAAGCATAATGACCGGCACGTTCTCATTAAATTTCCGTATCCTTTTTAATGTTTCCACCCCGTTCATCTCGGGCATGAAGATATCCAAAAAAACGACATCAGGCGGATCATTTTTGACCATCTCTATCCCTTTTGTGGGACTGGTGACAGTCTCTACAATATTCCCCTGGGACCTGAGCCAGAACGCCATCGGTTCAAGGAAGTCCTGCTGGTCGTCTATCATAAGGATCTTTATACCCTTTTTCATCTATATCATAGCTCCTTTCGTAAAAGCATAGCGCATAGCGTTTTCCGTCATGTCACTGTACCGTAGGATGTTCACTTAAGTTTAAACCCGAATATCGAAATCCAAAACTCTAAACAAATTCAAAATCCTAATGTATCAATGTCTTAAACTAACACAGTCGATTTTGGTCATTCTATTTTTGGTCATTTAAACATTGTTTCGTATTTCGTGCTTCGGATTTCGAATTTTATCCCTCTCCACCTTCGTCTCACGTCCTACATCCCACGTTCTACGGACTCTTTGCCTCTTTGAATCTCTGACTCTTGTCACAACCGGCCTCAGCCGAAGGCTGATCCCTGCCTGCCGGCAGGCAGGCAGGCAGGAGCCTCGGGCTGAAACTGGCTAACCGGTGAACCGGCTACCCGGCAACACCTATCTTCACCGATAGCGTGAAGACAAACTTCGAACCTTTCCCTTTCTCGCTCTCGACCCAGATCTTCCCGCCATGCAATTCAACTATTTCTTTCGCGATCGGAAGCCCTAAACCAGTACCCTTAACGTCATCGAAAACCCTGTGCCCAACCTGATAAAATTTGTTAAATATCTTTTCCTGGTCTTCTTTTTCCAGCCCTATCCCGCTATCCAGCACGCTGATCTCTACCATATCCCGCTCCGGCGTATAACAGGCGCCTACCTCAATCTTCCCTCCCTGGGGCGTGAATTTGATGGCGTTGCTCAAAAGGTTGTTGAGCACCTGGATTATCCTGTTCGGGTCAAGATTTATATCCACTAGGTCCGCCGCCACGCTGCGAACCATGGTTATGCCTTTTGCCTCCGCCCATGTCATTACAGTATCACACGCGTTATTTATCAATCCCCCTACCGACGACACGGCCAATCTAAGTTGGATCTTCTTTTCCTCAAGTTTCGACAGGTCAAGAAGATCATCTATTAGTATATTCAGCTGCTCGAGATTGCGTTTCGCTATATCAAGAAATTTCTTCTGCGTGTCGTTGACGGGCCCGGTCGCGCCGCTAATCATAACCATTATCGATTTCTGCATGGCCACTATAGGAGTGCGGAACTCATGGGTCACGGTATTCACAAAATTCTGTTTCATCCTTTCAAGCTCGCGCTGCTTGGTCATATCGGTCAGAACCGAGACCATGCCGATAGTCTGCCCATTCTCGTTCTCTATCACCGCGCTGGATGAACGTATGACTTTCATAGTTTCGTCATCCTTGCTCTTATATTCAATTATCTTCTCCTGAGGCCCTCTCGCGTCCTTCGTCATCGAGATAAGCTGTCCGTCCTTAAGATCGGAGAATATGGATTTATTTACTTTTTCCTCTCTCTTCGCGTCGAGTATCTTCTCCGCGGCCGGGTTCATAAGAAGCACCTTGCCGGTTTTGTCGACCACTACCAGTCCCTCCGCGACGCTCCTCACTATACTCTCGGTCTGTTTTTTTTCCTGAAGAGCTTTTTGGTATTTGCGCGTCGCGATAACTTCAGCCTGTTCTTTATCGGCTATAACCCTCTCGTATTTTCGCGAGATGTCCCTAGATACTTCTTCCGTTGTTTTTTTTATCTCGCTCTCAAGAAACTCGCCGATGGTCCTAGTGAGTTCTCCCTTACTCTTAATGTCTTTTATCACTTCGCTTATTTTCGCCTGGGCCATGGATCTGCCCGAAGAACCGGCCATGTCTATATCGGTCTGCATGGCTATTTTCGCGTTCACGCTCGCGTTCACCTTAGCGAACCGGGAAAGGGCGAGAGCCAGGAAAACGCTTACCACAGCGGTAATAATGATAATGACTATGTTCATGTGAAGATGCTCGGGTTATTTCGCTTTTCCGGGAACTACAACTTCCAAGATCTTCTGGTCTTCTTTGGGCTTGTCCCCGTCGCCGACGGGCACGCCTTCAATGGCCTTTACCACGTCAAGCCCCTCGATGACTTCCCCGAAAATGGTATGTTTTTTATTAAGCCAGGGGGTGGGCTTTGTCGTTATGAAGAACTGGCTTTGATTCGTATTCGCTCCGGAATTGGCCATAGCCAAGATGCCGGGCTTGTCAAAAAGAACATCGTCGCTCGTCTCGTCAACAAAGGGTGCCTTCCACATAGATTCCCCGCCGGAACCCGTCCCGGTAGGATCTCCTCCTTGTATCATGAAATCCCTGATGACCCTGTGAAATATAAGCCCGTTATAATACCCTTTTTCCGCGAGGCCGATGAAATTCTCGCACGCCAGGGGAGCGACTTCGGGGAATAACTTCACTTTTATATCGCCTTTCCCGGTCTTTATGATCAAGATCGACTTTTCTTTCATGTCTTCAACTTTCTTAGTTTGTTTGTCTTCGGCTACATAATCCCTGAGCGCGGCGCGCGCGAAAAGATCGTCAAAATATTCTTTGGACAGCTTCATCTTCAGGGACTGTTCCATTGTCTTACGATAATACTCTTTTTTCTGGTCGTCGAACTTGGCCGGATCGGCTTCTTTCTTTTGAAGAAGCCTGAACACCGCGTCCCCGTAAAAAAACTTGGCCACGGTAAAATCACCCAAGCTGAGACCATGTATCCGGTAAGCGTCTTCCTTCGGGATCTTCCACAGGTCTATCAGCGCCTCCATGGACATTATATTTATCCACGCGGCGCCTTTTTGCCCCGCGCTCTTTTTCTCGTCGTATGTTTTTTTCCAGAGAGAGCGATCCACTTTAAGTTTACCAAGAAACTCTTCGGCCTCTTGAGCGGACTCGAACCTTATATATTCGCTTTCGAACGAATTATACTGATTATAGAATTTCTCCTTTATATCCTCTTCTGTCACGACAACCTCGGCGTCGCCCTTAAGTTTGAGCAGTTTGTTCGTTAAAAGAAGGTCCTCTATCCTTTTCTCGAAGACCTCGGGTTCGTCTTTTAGCTGGGTTATGGTCCATAGCTTGTATTCCGCCGTGCCGTAAGTAACGCCCTTTTCGCCGACGAGACGTTTTATCTCGCCTTCCAGCTCCTCCCGGCTAATCTTGATGCCCAGCTCTTCCGCGCCGTGGCGGTATGTCATGTTATGCCATGCCTCGATCCTTACTTCTTCCTCCGTCCTCTCATCTTTTCTCTCAGTCCTTGAAAAAAGCGCCGCTGTCTTGAGATAATAACCGAGTTCGCTTTCCGTTACGCCTTTGCCAAAGGCTTCTCCTATCACGTTTGGATCCGAAAATTTTCTTGGAGGTAATTCTTTTGCCGACACATCACCGGTTAAGAGCAGCATCCCCCAAAAAAGCGTTACCGAGAACACAGAATATATATGTCGTTTGAGCATCATTTCATCTGCCTCAAATCTTTTACGTCGATAATTTTGAGCCTGTAACGTAAAGTTTTACCCGCTAAGGGATGATTAAAATCTAATAGCGCTTTATCTTCGCTTATCGCGGTCACGCGACACTGGACAGGTTTGCCGTCCTTTCCCGTAACCATAAGAACATCGCCTTCCGCCACATTCTCTCCGGGAAGCTTCTCGATTGGGACTTGCGAGAAGAAATCATCTCTTATTTTCCCATATCCTTCTTCAGGCTTAAGGATAACGGTTTTTTTCTCTCCTATACGCATCCCGTCTATCTTCTCTTCCAGCCCTTTCAAGATCTGCCCTCTACCCTGAACAAATGTCATCGGTTTTTTCCCCTTTGTGGTCTCGAGGATCTTATTGTCATCCACAAAAAGGGTATATTCCATCGAAACTATCCGGTTTGGGCTGACCGTAAGGACCTGCGGTGTTTCCGCCGCGACGGCCACAGGCGATAATAGGCTAAAGACCGCCGCAAAGATAATCATGTTTACCACCGCGCTTTTTCGCTTCATATTAAATCGACAACCCTTCATTTTTTAACTACTTCTATGTATAGCGGCTTCGTCTTTATCTCCCCGCCGTATACGTCAAGATCAAGTTCTTTCCCGTAGGCATTCTTGTAAACAGCAGCGATCTCATATTTGCCCGGCACGGTAAAATCGAAAAAATAATTTAAGGATTTTTCCCTGTCACAAGACACTTCCTCTCCCGGAGCAAGAAGCACAAATTGATCGGTGCGGGGAATACCTGTGTCAAAAGATACTTTGCAAGGAAGTTTTTCGCCGGAGGGGGATTTCACCAAGAGGTAGATATCCCTGTATTCCGCTACGGCCTCGCCCGAGTTAAGATAGAACCGCGTATTGACGTAAACCGGCTTTTCACTGACGTTCTTGAGGGAGAAATTGATCTTAATGTTCTCGTTAAGCTCGTATGTGCTCTTATCGAATACCGCCTTGAGCTCTAACGGGTCCTTTTGGGCCTTGCCTTCCGCAGTTTGAAAAGAATGAAAAGAAAAAAATAGAATACCCAATATCACGAGATATCCACCGGTATGCCTTAGAATCCTCCGCCTCATCAAATCCCTCCGCCTTTTCTTAGCTCTATCCAAAAGCCCGGGAAAACCGGCCATACAACGCGACTACACAATAATGTTATTATATATTGCGCTTTTGAAAAGTCAAGGTACGGTAGCAGATTGTAAATGCTCGGCCATCTGGCAAAGATGGGTGGTGGCGGTAGTTCGAGCACCGCAAGCGTGTAGCGCGTTGAGGAGCGCAGAACGAACGCCGACAGGACCCATCTTTAGCTAATGTCTGGACTGTTATCCTTTGGATAACTGAACTAGTACAAGATTTGCGTCATTTCGGATCGGTGGACCGGGTTTAGCATGCTTCTCGCGGGGACGCTCATTTTCCCCCGCGAGGAAAATTTCACTCGGCATTCGGCCTCGCT
>CAZOMD010000061.1:0-11798 GCA_964580895.1 uncultured Planctomycetia bacterium
CAAAGCATACGCGGCCCCTTCATCAATAAAACTAGTAGGGGACATATGCCGATGTCGTATTAATGCGTAAGCTGTCTTGGGTATTCTGACAGGGCTTTATGAGCCTTGCAAGCTGGGTCTCTCCGAAGCCGTAATATTTAGCGATGAGGACATGTTTGAGTTGCCAATTGTCAAAACCCCTTCGGGCAAGTTTTGCTATTGGAAAATTTGGGATATTTTGGCGAGGAGAGTTGCGAGGCGAATGCAGAACAAAATTTTTCGCAGGAAAAAATTTTGGGTCCCTGAAAGAATGCCCAAGACAGCTTGCGCTGTAATAATCTATCCTTCGATATAATTTATTCCACGGATGATTACTGCCTCACGTTTCTCCCCGCGCTAAGCGTAAGCGTTGAGTTAACCTGGCTTTGAAAAAAAATCCTTACTAACCTATCCCAAAATGCGTTATACTATGCGTATAAGAGTGAAAATGTGGTTAGTATCGCGTAATTTCGTTACTATGGTTTCGCGGGAGTAGTTACGATGGGCGTTCTTCTGGTCATCGACATGCTCAATTGTTTTATATAGGAAGGGGGCGCGCTTTACCGCGGACCCAAATTAAATCTTAGATAAACGGAAGGTGCGACATGAAATCTTTTACGACGAGGGACAGTGTTAATCGGCAAAAGGGTGTTATCTCAACCCGGCATATCTGCGATATATACAGCACCAGGAGAGAACAGTTCTCTCTGATAGGCCCGTATTTTTGGGAAGGATTTAAAAAGAACGAGAAGTGCCTGTATGTTTCTTCCGGTATCTCAAAAGCGGAGTTCTCGAAAGCGATCGGGAAATATGTGGTAGACCCGGATAAAATCTTAAAGTCCGGGCAATTTATTTTTTTGGCCAGAAAAGATCTGCGGCGCTTTCCCGGAAAGTCAGATTTCGCGCGGCTGTTATCCTTGATAAAAAAGACCGTGCTAAAGACGAGGAAAGAAAGGTACGGGTTCTTGAGGGTGGCGGTGGACATGACCTGGGCGCTTTCCGGCGGGATAAGGGTAGAAGACCTTCTAAGTTACGAAAAGGAAGTGTGGCGGTATGTGGCGGGCAACGCGAAATGCGGTATCGTCTGTCAGTATAGGGAAGATCTTTCCGGGGCTGAAAAATTATCGTCGATGTTATGCTCGCATCCGGGAATAAGCATCACGGGCCGGATCTGCGAGAGTTGCTGCAAGGTCAGCCCGGATAAAATGATAAAGCTTATGGGGGAAGGGAGAGCTAAGGCGGTCTATGAAAGCCTAAAGAGAGATGTCGTCACGAGGATAAAAGGCGAAATGGACCTGCAGACATCACTTGCTAAACTCGAGGAGCAGAAAAAATTTCTTGAAATAGTATTACAGGCTATTCACGCGCCGCTTTGTGTCGTAGATCCGAATGATTGCCGTGTGCTCCTCGCTAATTCAGCGGCGATCCTGAACGGCAGGAAAAACGCGCGTACATGTTACGAACTTCAGCATGACCGCGAAGAGCCGTGTCCGGACAAGACGGATTGTCCCGTAGTACGCTCAAAAGAAACTAAAAAACCCACAGCTTTCGAGCATATTCATTTTGACAGGGATAAAAGGCCGAGTTATGTGAAGGTCTACGGTTATCCTCTTATTGACGCGGACGGCGAGGTCGGAAAAGTTATAAAATATTCCATAGACATAACTCCCCAGAAAGACGCGATAATGAGGCTGAAATACGCCCAGCAGGTCCAGAGCGTCGTCACCGGGCTTCTTTCTATCGCGATGAAAGACATGCCCTTAGAGGAGATATTGATCGACGCTATTAAGCTGATCACCGAGGTCCCCTGGATGACCTTTGAGAAAAAAGGGACGATCTTTTGTGTGGGGAAAGACCCGAAAAAGTTAGTCCTTATAGCGGAGTACAAACTCCCGCCGGAACTTAAGAAAAAGTGCGCGGAAGTCCCGTTCGGCAGGTGTTTATGCGGCAGGGCCGCCCTCTCGGGCGAAATCGTGTTTTCCGATCATGTTGATGAAAACCATGAGATCGGCTACAGAGGGATGACGTCCCACGGCCATTATTGTGTCCCTATCATTTCTCTTTCTGAAAAAGTGATCGGGGTACTAAACCTATACGTTCAGGCGGGACATGTTTGTAACGGAGAGGAGAAAAAGGTCCTGTTCGCGATTTCGAGGACACTGGCCGGGATGATCGAACGTAAAAAAATGGAAGAAGAAGTTAGGATGGAGAAGGATAAAGCCCAGAACTATCTGAACGTGGCCGGCGTGATGCTGATACTTACCGATAAGACCGGGTTGGTATCCATGATAAACCGGAAAGGCTGCGAAACCCTGGGGTATGCCGAGAAAGATATCATCGGGAAAGATTGCATTGACACTTTCCTGCCGAAAGACATTAAGCCTGAAGCCTGGAAAGTCTTTGGCGAACTGATGGGGAAAGAAGGTAAAACTACAGGGAGCCACGAACATGATGTGTTAACAGCGGCGGGGGGGAGAAGGACCATCTTGTGGCATTATATCGTTTTAAGGGACGAAGCCGGCGAGGCAACCGGCCTTTTAAGCTCAGGCGAGGACATCACGAAAATACGGAAGGCTGAAAAGGAAAGCAAGCACGCGGCCGAGATAAAATCCCGTTTTGTGTCAATGGTCTCCCATGAGCTAAGGACCCCGCTTTCCGCCATAAAGGAAGGCATAGACATTGTCTCTGACGGGATGGCGGGAGACGTTAGCGCGAAACAGAAAGAATTCCTGGACCTCGCGAAGAGGAACGTGGACAGATTGGGACGCCTTGTGAACGATGTCTTGACTCTGCAAAAACTAGAATCCGGCAAGGTCGCTTTCAAGAAGGAAAAAAATAATATCAACATGGTTTTTGAAGAAGTGCTTAAAAGCATGCGGCCCTTGGCTGAGAAAAACGGGCTCACATTGCGCGTTACGCGCTTAAAAGAATTACCCGTATTCAATTTTGATATAGACGGTATAACGCAAGTGCTTACGAATCTTGTAAGTAACGCGATAAAATTCACCGAATCCGGCGGCATAACTATCTCCGCTCAGCGTAAAAATAAACATGTGGTTATATCCGTGAGCGATACAGGACGCGGCATAAGGGAAGAAAGCATCCCGCGTTTATTTAAAAGATTTGAACAGGTTGAGGAGGAAGGCGAGAGGATCGCCGGCGGGACCGGATTAGGGCTGGCGATATCGAAGGAGATCGTTGAAAGGCATGGCGGGAAAATATGGGTAGTATCTGAGTATGGGAAGGGGAGTATCTTTAGTTTTTCAATCCCTCTGGCGATAGGTGAGGCCGGAGGGCCTATCGGGACATCCTAAAAATGAAAGGGCCGCGTAAGATATGGCGGAAAATACCGACAAATTCGTGATAAACTGGGAAAGCGTGGTTAATACCGTGCCCGATCTTATCCTTGTGATGGATAAAGATAATGTGATCATCAAGTCTAATAGGGCTGTTGAAGAAGCTGTGGGAAGAAAAAACGGGGACATTGTCGGCAAGAGATGTTATGAGATCCTTCATAACTTTAAAGAGGTTTGCGTGGGGTGTCCGTACGAAATGACGAAAAAGGACGCGCTTCCCCGCGTCGAGGAAGCGTATTTTGAAGAGCTGGGAAAACCTTTTCTTATTACGATATCACCGCTTTTTGATGAAGAAGGCAAGGTCAAGGGATGCGTGCACATAGCGAAGGATATCTCGGAGATAAAAAAGGCGGAGGTGAGGATAAGGGAACTTACCCGCGCCGTCGAGCAGAGCCCTAGTGAGGTCGTCATTACGGATCTTAACGGCAATATCACATATGTCAACCCGAGATTCACGGAGTTGACCGGGTATAGCGCGGAAGAAGTTTTGGGAAAGAACCCGAGGCTCCTTAAGTCCGGCAGATTATCTCCCGAGGAGTATCGGGGCTTGTGGGAAACTATATCCGGCGGCGAGATCTGGCGAGGGGAGTTATATAACATGAAGAAGAACGGCGAATCTTATTGGGAGACGGCGTCTATTTCCCCCATAAAGAACGGCATGGGGATAAACACTCATTATATCAAAGCCGGGGAAGATATCACGGCCAAGAAGGAGGCGGAAAGAAAATTGCGGGAACTAATGAACGCCAGGATGGAATTTACGTCAATGGTGTCGCATGAATTAAGAACGCCGCTTGCCGCGATAAAGGAGAGTATAGCCATAGTCGCGGAAGAAGCCGCGGGCGGGCTGAACAAGGAGCAGCATGCCTTTCTTGATACCGCGAAAAGGAACGTCGACAGGCTCGCGAGGCTGATAAACGATGTGCTGGATTTTCAGAAACTGGACGCGGGTAAAGTAAAACTTAAGAAGGAGGAATGCGATATTAGCGTTATGATAGAGGAAGTTTTCGCGTCCATGCGCTCGATCGCTTTTGAAAAAGGTCTTTCTATCAAACTTAAACCTGGCAAAGATATGGATAAAGTCAAGTGCGACAGGGACAGGATAACGCAGGTCATTACCAATCTTGTGAATAACGCCATAAAATTCACGGGAAAAGGGAATATTACCATACAATCCAGCCGCGTAGAAGGCGGGAGAGAAGTCTTTGTCTCGGTGGAAGATACCGGGTGCGGCATATCAGCGGAAAACATGAAAAGGCTTTTTCGTAAGTATGAGCAAATAACGAAGGGCAATGACAGGGGGGCCGTCGGTACGGGATTGGGGCTTTCCATATCGAAGGAGATCGTTGAAAGGCATGGAGGCAGGATCTGGGCCGAATCGGTGCTTGGCAAGGGGTCGAAATTTATTTTTACGATTCCGATCGGATAGAGGCATAGCGGCGAACGGCCTTCGCCGCTACAAACTTTTTGTAAATTTTATGAAGATTGTATATACTATATACCAATATAACTATACTTTAACCGCTAAAGCCGGGATGATATAGATGCCAGAAATGGGTGGTGATGCCGAATGAAAATCCAGCGCAGATTGATGGTAGGGTTCACATCCGTGATAATCCTGATAGGTATTCTCGCGATCCTCTTGGTCCTTCAGATGAATAGGCTTGCCTATCCGATGCATCGGAATATGACTACAAGCCTCCAGGCGCTTGACGCGGCGGAGAAACTCGATCAGCTCGTGATACTGCTTACGTATTACGATGAGGTTTCGACCCAGTCGGTAAGAAATTACGCTTTTACCGGGGATAAAAAATGGAAACGTAGATATGCCGAGACCGATAAGATAAAAGAAGTAATAACCGAGGAGATAGTCGGTCCGGTGAGGAAGTACAGCGAAAGTTTTTTGATGGATATAAGCTCTTCGAGTCTCGCTCTTGCCGCGCTGGAAAAAAAGGCTATTGATATGGTCGATAGAGGGCTCGCCGCGGAAGCCATAAAACTTCTCGAAAGCGAGGAATATGAAAATCAGAACACGATTTACGAGAAAGCACTGAAAGACCATGTCCGGAAAAAAGGTATAGTATTCCGTAAGGCGCGCGAAGGTGTGGACGGGACAATAAAGTTCTTTAACGTAAGGGCGCGCGAGTTCAAGACTTATAGCGTGGTGATGACGTTAAGTTTTATCATAGTGTCTATCCTGATAGCCATCGTGGCCAGCATCATGATAGGCCGTTCGATCCTCGCCCCCATATTGAGGCTCGAGAAAGAGGCCAACGCTATCATATCAAGCGACTTCAGGCGCGGTATAAGCACTATAGCGGACGATGAGATCGGAAAGCTTTCTCTTACTTTTCAGAAGATAGCGAGGGAAGCGCGGAGCAATGTCGACGGGCTGATGCTCGAGAAGGATATAACCCAGAAGGCCGAAAAGGAGTGGAAAAGGATATTTGACGCAATCCCGGAATATATCTCTATCCACGACAAGTCTATGAAGTTCAGGAAGATCAACAAGGCCTTCGCGGAGTTTCTGGGCGCGAGGCCCGAAGATATCATAGGGCGGAGCTGCTATGAAGTGGTCCATGGCACGAGTAAACCATGGGCTAATTGTCCGTTCGAGATCATGATGCGGACGGATAAAACATCCACCGAGGAGATAGACGACCCTAAGCTGGGAGTGCATCTATTGGTCACGGTAGCGCCGATAAAGGATGATAGCGGTAATTTGATAGGGTTTATCCAGGTCGCCAGGGACATAAATTCCCAAAAGATAGCTGAGGAGAAGTTCGCGGAAGCCATGAAGATGAAGAATCGGTTTATATCCCGGGTCTCGAATGAGCTTAAAGCCCCTCTCATGACGATAAAGAAAAAATTGAAATCAGTTACCGACAAGATAGATAAAAGCATAGGCGACGACCAAAAAATCGTGTTGAGTTCAGTGGAAGACAATATCGAAAAACTTAATAAACTTGTCGATGATGTCCTTGATTTCCAGAAACTTGAATCAGGCCGGCTGAAGCTTTTCCTCAAGGAGTGCGACATAAACGAAGTTGTAAAGGAAGTATGTACTTCTTTGGAGTATATGGCGAAAGAGAAAAAGGTCGAAATAAGGTTTGAACTCAATGAGACCGTGCCGCGCATACTTTTTGACAGGAACCGCATAGGGCAGGTCTTGTCAAATCTCGTGAATAACGCCATTAAATTCACTTTTAAGGGCACTATCACAATCAATACTTCCGCCGGGGAGAAGGATATCGTGGTCGCGATCCGGGACGAAGGACTCGGGATAAGGGACGAGGATATGCCGAGGCTTTTCAATAAATTCGAACAGATGGAGACGGATGAGGAAGGCACCACGGGCGGGACGGGGTTAGGCCTGGCGATGTCCAAAGAGATTATAAAAAGCCATGGCGGCAAGATATGGGCGGAATCGGAATTTGGAAAAGGTTCCACGTTCTACTTCGCGCTTCCCATAAAATAACCGGGGCGGAGAATGTTAAAAAAAATACTTGTTGTGGATGACGAGCCGGACATACTGCAAGTGGTGATATTCAGGCTGGAAAAAGCCGGATATGACGCCATCCCGGCCAGTGACGGCAAAAAAGCCCTGGAATTATTGCGTAAGGGCGGCTTTGATCTAGTTATCCTCGATCTTCGGATGCCGATCATGGACGGCTATGAAGTGTGCAGGGTTATCAAACGCGAGGAAAAACTAAAGAAAATACCCGTTATAGTGCTTACGGCCAGCATAGTGACAGATGTCTCTAAAGTGATACGGGACATCAAAGCGGATGACTACTTGATCAAACCTTTCGAGTCCGAAGACCTTCTCGGGAAAGTAAAACAATTCACCACACAGCGGTAAAGATGCCTGATCCGTCAAAAAATTTTATTTTAGGGGTTCACCACACTATAGGCGGCATGATCACCGTCGCTAAGGAAAGTATATCCATAGTGCGTAGCGGAACGACGGGTGATCTGAACGACCAACAGAAGCATTTTCTGGATATGGCCGAGAAAAGCGTGAATTCCCTGGCGGGCCTTATCAAGAACTTTTTCGCTATGCAAAAAATAACCTGTGGATCAATGGAACTGGAGCTTAAGGCGGAAGATCTAACCGTTATTTTGGAAAAAGTCAGGAAAGAGGCAGCGCCTTCCGCGGCTAAGAAAGGGCTGGGGCTTGATATCAGTGTGGAAGGGAGTGAGGGCAAAGCTGTCTTTGACGTGAAATTTCTTCCGCATGTACTATCCAACCTGTTGGAAAACGCCGTAAAATTTACTGATAAGGGGAGAATAAGCGTTACCCTTAAAGATGAGGGGAAATATGTGCGCATATCCGTCAAAGATACGGGGTGCGGCATGGATGATAAAAGCCTTATCGCGCTTAATGAGTATCTTAATAAAGGGGAAAGGTCTTTCGCGGACAGAAATAGCGGTAAAAATCTGGGACTTATTCTGTGCCGGGAAATAATCTCAAGGCACGGCGGCAGGATATGGGCGGAATCAAGCCCGGGTCAGGGGTCTATATTCCACTTCACTCTTCCCTCGGCGTGAAAATCTCGCGCGGTAAATTTATAACATTTATTTTGATATGACGGCGGTACATTTTTATATTATATTATCCCGAAGGGATATACGCGTATGTTGAAGCGTTTAAACGAAAATGACAGACGGGTCATCGGCGAACTATTGCAATTATTTCGTGAAGTGGACGAAAAAGCGGAAGGGTTTAAGGGCCTGACCGGGGTTAACTGCCCCCCTTTATGCGGGGTGTGCTGCAGGGATTCCAAGGTCGAGGCTACGGCGGCTGAAATGCTGCCTTTAGCCGCGGAATTATGGGCAAGAGGTCTGGCGGAAGAATGGCTCCAGAAACTCGAAGCGCTTCCGGAAGGCCACGAGAGGTGTGTTTTTTTCTCTCCAAGTCAAGACGCCCCCGATAACGGGCGATGTTCGGTATATGAGCTCAGGCCGCTTATCTGCAGGTTATTCGGTTTTTTTACGATCAAAGATAAGTACGGCAGCTATGTGTACGGCGGCTGCAAAATAATAAAAAAAGAATATCCGGAAAAACATCAAAAGGCGAAGGAACTTATCGAAAAAGGTTTTAAGCCCTCGAGCATGACCGATTTTTCGATAAGGGTTTCCGGCATAAGCCCGGATCTTGGAAAGAAGATGCTCCCCATAAATAAGGCCGCGAAGATCGCGCTTGAGAAAATAGGTTTTGGGCTGGAGAAAAAGAAGGCGGAGGGGTAAAATAAATTGATTATGGATCACAATATTTTTATATTGTTGGTTTTCGTCCTGGCGTACGTTTTATTCGTATTTTTGCCGACCAAAAGGACGCTTGTCGCTATTAGCGGGGGGGCGCTCCTTATCCTGACCCAGGCTATTAGTTTTAAAGAAGCGTTTTTGGCCATAAACTGGAACGTGATGGGTATATTCGTGGGGACCCTCATAGTGGCTGACGTATTTATGGAAAGCAGGGTCCCAGCCCATATGGCGGAAATTATTGTCGATAAGGCCAAGAACACCGGTTGGGCGATACTCTTCATTTGTCTTATGACCGGGCTTATCTCGGCGTTCGTGGAAAATGTGGCGACAGTTTTGATCGTCGCTCCGATCGCTCTCGCTTTAGCGAAGAAACTTAAGATAAACCCCATGAACATGATGATCGCTATAGCCGTATCCAGTAATCTGCAAGGCGCGGCCACCTTGATAGGCGACCCCCCGAGTATGCTTTTAGGCGGTTTTACCAGGATGACGTTCATGGATTTTTTCTTTTATAAGGGGAAACCTAGCATATTCTTTGCCGTGGAGTTAGGGGCGCTGGTATCGTTCTTTGTTCTTTACTATATATTCAGGCGTCATAAAGAAAAGGCCGTGCTTGTTCCCGTCGAAAAGGTTAGATCCTGGACCCCTACAGTTATTTTAGTGGCGTTGATAGCTTTGTTGGCGATGTCATCGTTCTTAGATAAAGGGTTTTCCTATAGCGCGGGCATCCTTTGCATGATCGGCGGGGTGATCTCTATTCTGTGGGAGAAGTTCGTCAATAAGAGATCGATCGTGAAAGGCCTGAAAGGCTTGGATTGGGACACGACTTTTTTTCTGATGGGGGTTTTTATCCTTGTCGGGAGCCTTACTCAGGGCGGCTGGATCGAAGCGGCCTCGGTTTCGCTTTCCGGTTTGATAGGCGGCAACATCTTCCTGGGGTATACTCTGGTCGTTTTCCTGGCGGTAATACTTTCCGCGTTCATAGACAACGTTCCTTTTTTGGCGGCGATGCTTCCGGTCGCCGTTTCCATGTCGGGGAAACTTAACATGGACCCGTCGTTATTCCTTTTTGGTCTTCTTATCGGGGCGAGCTTGGGCGGGAACATTACGCCCATAGGCGCTTCAGCGAATATCGTAGCCTGCGGCCTGCTTAAAAAAGAAGGCTACTCCGTGAGTTTCAAGGATTTCTTCAAGATAGGGTTTCCTTTTACCATGGTCGCGGTGGGCGCGGCGTATTTATTTGTTTGGATGGTGTGGAGTAAATAGGCGAAAGATCAAATGAATTTATTTATTACGGTCATTCTTTTATTTTTGCCGTTAGCGGCGGGCTATCTCGTGTACGGATTTTTTCTTAAAAGGTTTTTTTGCCTCGATGATAGCCGTAAGACCCCCGCGCATACCTTCCGGGACGGTAGGGATTTCGAGCCTACCAATAAATTTTATCTTTTAGGCCAGCATCTATCGGCTATCGCCGCGGCGGGACCTATCATCGGCCCTATCCTTGCGGGGATGTGGTTTGGCTGGGGGCCGGCGATTTTATGGATCATCCTGGGCGGTGTCTTCGTAGGCGGGGCTCATGATATGGGCGCGCTTATCGCTTCGATAAGGCACGGGGGAAGATCTATCGCCGAAGTAGTAAAGGCGCATATGCCGAAAAGGGCGTTTATTCTATTTTTGATATTCTTGTGGTTCTCGCTGATGTACATCATTACCGCCTTTATCGACATTACCGTGAATACGTTCGTAGATCCGGAAAGCGGCAGTAAAGTGGCGTCAAGTTCGATGATGTATCTCGGCCTTGCCCTTATAATGGGGATAGCGGTACAAAAGTTTAAATGCAACCTTAAGCTCGCGACGATCATTTTTACTCCGCTTATTTTAGTGTGTATTTACGCGGGTAATTGGCTTCCTTTGAAAATCCCGGCGGTATTCGGCATAGATGAGCGGCAGACGTGGAACATGATCCTTATCATGTATTGTTTTATCGCCTCGCTCATCCCGGTGTGGTTATTATTGCAACCCCGGGGGTATTTGGGCGGTTTCTTTTTGACAGGGACGGTTTTTATTAGTTTTATCGGGATAGCCGTTGGTTCGTTTTTTGGGCATTTGCGCGTCGAATATCCGGTATTCGTATCCTGGCATAATCCATCCGGCCTGCCGCTATTCCCGCTACTATTCATAACTATCGCGTGCGGAGCGTGTTCTGGGTTCCACGCGCTTGTGGCGAGCGGCACGACATCCAGGCAGCTCGACAAAGAAACGGATACGGCCTTGGTGGGCTACGGAGGGATGATATTGGAAAGTGTCGTGGCTATCATCGCGCTTGCCACGCTTATGGCGTTGGGCGCGTCCCAGGTCAAGGAGTTAAAGGACCCGAACATGATCTACGCGAACGGTATCGCCACGTTCTTGAACGGCCTCGGCATAAACAAAGCCTTCGCTCTTAATTTCGCTTTACTCGCGTTCGCGACGTTCGTTTATGATACTCTCGATATAGCGACGCGTCTCGGCCGTTATATATTCGAGGAACTAATAGGATTAAAAGGGAAACATACCCGGTATATAGCGAGTTTCATCACGCTTTTTTTGCCCGCCGTTTTTCTTACGCGAAAGATAGTTGACGCGACTGGAAATGTCATACCGGCGTGGAAAGTGTTCTGGACGGTGTTCGGGGCAAGCAACCAGCTCCTGGCCGGGTTTGTGCTCTTTGTGATAAGCCTGTGGCTTTATAGGCATAAGATGAAATATATACATATCTTGATAGCTACGGTCTTCATGCTCGTGACATCTATGGTCGCCTTGTTGCTTTTAGTTAAGCCCACTATACTTAGCATCTTATCCGGCGGGTTTAATATCGGTCCCATCGATATCACAGCGTTCATTTTAATAGGCCTATCGGTGCTTCTTATAGCCGAAGGCGTTATTGTTTTTGTGAAAGAGAGATAAGAGAAGAGGAAAGGAGTTAATTCGCACTTATCATTTACGTTTCCTTCCTTCTTTGCCGGATGATTTTTGTATTGTTAGGCTTCGAAGAACTTTGGTGGTCGCGTAAGTGATGTGCTCACCCCGTTAGAGATGGAATCTCTAACGGGGCTCATTAAGGAAAGGGGTGATCCTCCTTCGCTTTTACTCAATGTTAAATAGCTACGGAGGATT
>CAZOMD010000062.1:0-6787 GCA_964580895.1 uncultured Planctomycetia bacterium
AAAAGCATCCTTCCCGCGGATAACTGAACTGTTACAATGTTTTAATGACCAATAACCATAATGCAATGATAAAATCCGGGATTTGAAGCACAAAAACCCTGCCTGATCCAACCTTATGCTGATCAGCCCGGGGCTGAGGCAGGCGAAATAATGTCCAAATAACCAAAATAACCGCCAGTTTAGGACATTGAAGCATCAGGACTTTGTATCCCCGTCCATGGCCGTGGCACAAAGTCGAAGAACCGGCATCGCGCTTATATGTGTCCGCCTCCCCGCAGCATGCTAAGGGCGTGCGGGAGCATATCTAAAATAACGGCGAGCGATTCACTCGCTCCTTTAGGGCTTCCGGGTAGATTTATAACAATGGAGTTCTTCCTGATCATGCTTATCCCTCTGGAAAGTACCGAATTTTTAGTTTTCTTCAGGCCTTCATACCGCATAAGTTCAGATATCCCGGGAATTATTTTTTCCGATACCGCCTTGGTAGCCTCCGGGGTCACATCCCTAGGGCCGAGCCCCGTACCGCCGGTAGTAAAGACAAGGTCAACTTTATCTTTATCGCAATATTCGGTAATTTTAGCTTTTATTAGCTCTTCTTCGTCCGGGACTATATCATACCTCCGGATCTCAGAACCTATCGATTTAAGCATCTCTATTATGACCTTACCGCTAATATCTTCCCTCCCGCCCTTCGAACACGTGTCACTGATCGTCAAAACCGCCGCAACTATCATTTTATATCACCTCGATATCATCGCCTTTTGAGATCTCTCCGCCCTTTAAAATCTTGGCGAAGATACCTTCACGCGGCATTATACAATCCCCTGTTTTATAATATATAGCGCAATATCTATGGCACTCTTTCCCGATCTGGGATATCTCCAATATTATCTCTTTGCCGACTTTCAGCCTATCCCCGACTTTAAGGCCGGTCAGGACAATCCCCTCGGTCGTGATATTCTCCGCGAAAGAACCGGCCTACAGTATACCTTTGTTTTTTTTCACCTATACGAATTCGATTTGTTTCATCACGGCTTCCATGGAAAGAAGGCTTACTTGTTTTAGTCCGCCTTCGGCATGGGCGTCTTTCTCCAACCCCGTTCCTTCTATCAAAAGACCCTTGAGTATCGGGGCCTTGGGGATACCTTTTATTTTGCTGTAAATAAGCGAAAAAACTTTCCCTTTATTCTTTATTCCCGCCATTTCATTCCTTTCTTTCATATGTGCCGCTTTTCCCGCCGCGTTTTTCCAATAAATACATCTTTCCTATCTCGATCCTTTGCGAAAACATTTTACACATATCATATATGGTCAAGCTCGCTATAGCGCAGATCGTTAAAGCCTCCATTTCTACCCCGGTTTTTCCCGTGGACCGGGCCTCTGATGTGATTTCTACCCCGCCCGGATTTATCTTAAAGTCCACACCGGCATAATCCAAGCCGATGTTATGGCAGAGCGGGATCAAATCGGATGTTTTTTTAGCCCCGTTAATCCCGGCGATACGAGCGGCCCCCAGCACGTCCCCTTTTGGTAAATCACCTTTTTTTATCATGCTGATGATTTTTTTGTCCAATTTCACAAAAGCCGTAGCCTTTGCCAACCGCTTGGTATCGTTTTTGCCTCCTATGTCTATCATACGTGTCGTATTAGCCATGTTACCCTCCGATACTGCTCATCTCTAATTGATCATTTTCCTTTGTATCTTTTCTATATTTTGATTTTATCTGAAGTGTGTCCTGTATACATTTAAGCAGCGCCCCGTCAGAGCGGCCGGATTTTATCAAAGCGCCGATATCATGAGTATAACCTGAAAATAGGCATGGTGAAATCCTGCCGGCGCAATCGATCCGTATCCTATTACACCCATCGCAAAAATTATCGGTAGAACCGGATATAAACCCTATTAACCCCCGCGAACCCTTAATTTTATAATATTTAGCCGGGCCGTTACCCTTGACAGCCGGGATTTCCTCGCTATCCCCGAATTGCTCTCTTATTTTCTTTTTGACATCATCGCTCTTGATCAAGAGGTCGGCGAATTTGGCGGAACGTTTATTTGTGGGGAAAAATTCGATGAATCGGACCACAAGTTCGTGTTCAAACGAAAGCCTCGCGAAATCCAATATCTCATCGTCATTTATGCCTTTCATCAGAATAACATTTAATTTTACAGGGTCAAATCCCGCTTCAAGGGATTCCTTGATGCCACCCCATACCTCATCAAAAAGATCAAAGCCCGTGATAGTTTTAAATTTTTCTTTTTTTAGCGTGTCTATGCTTATATTTATCCTTTCAAGACCGGCCTCTTTGATTTTAGACGCGAGGGCCTTTAGATAAACTCCGTTGGTCGTCATGGTAACTTCTTCTAACCCTTTTATGCCCTTAAGCCATTTAATAAGTTCGGCAATATCTTTTTTGACCAGCGGCTCGCCTCCGGTAAGACGTACTTTACGTATGCCTGCCTGAACGAACAAACCGACAGCCTTTACTATTTCTTCATAACTCAAGACCTCTCCGCGGGACAGAAATTTGTCTTTCTCCATAGGCGTACAATACATACAATTCAAATTACACCTATCCGTCAAAGAAAGCCTTAGATAATCTACAGTTTTTTCCATGTTATAAATCGCGCTTTCGAATTCTTTTTAACTATTTTTGAGCCTTCGGTTATCATGAGAAAGCCATCCGCCTTCGATAAGGCCGCTGTATCCGCTGAACCATGACTTATTACGGGCCGCAGGTAAAGAGAATCCCCCCTTTTCGTGATCTTCGCCAGGACAAAATGCCTGCGCCGTGATTTTGAGCGAAACTCCTTCTCAGCGATCCCCTCTTTAAATACAGGCTTAAAATCCTTATAACCCATCATTTTTCGTAAAGCCGGCCGTACAAATACGAGATAGGCCAAAAAGTTTGAAACAGGGTTACCGGGAATACCAAAAACCAGGGTCTTATTCTTTTTCCCGAAAAAAAGAGGTTTGCCGGGTTTAATATTTACCCCGTGGAATATCCGCTTTACCCCTAAGCTGGCCAAAACTTCCGGAATAAGATCGTAATCCCCCATTGACACGCCGCCGGAAATAAGCGCCACATCCGCGTTGAGAATTTTTCTTAATTCTTTTTTTAATCCTCGGATTTCATCCCTTGATGATCTTCTCGGCCCGGGTTCGATACCATCGGATTTAACAAGGTTGGCAAGTAAAGGACCGTTACAATTGTATATTTTATTTTTCCCCAATTTCCCGCCCACCGGGATTATCTCCCCTCCGGTATTCAAGATAGCGACGCTGGGCTTACTGTTTACCTTTATAAATTTCCTTCCGACTGTCGCGAGGACAGCTATGTCCGACGAAAATATCTCTCCGCCTTTTCCTAAAATTTTCTGCCCGGGGACGATATCTTCCCCCTGGAAACAAACATTTTCGCCGTTTTTGACGGGTTTTAGAATCTCCACGACACCTTTAGCCGGCAAACATGTATCCTCAAGTTTAACTACGGCATCCGTATCCTCAGGCATTGGAGCGCCTGTCATTATCTTCACGCATTCTCCCCTTTTAATTTTCTTGTCCAGACTCTCGCCGGCCTGGATAAGCCGCGCGCATTTTAACCTTACGGGGATAATCTTTACGTCTAAAACATTTACCGCGAACCCGTCCATTGCCGCCTTATCAAAAGGCGGCATCTTTATTTCCGAATAAATATCTTCTCTCAGCACTCTCCCGGCGGAATCTTCGGTTAAGACCGTTTCCGAGGATAGGACACGCGAGTTATAAAGTACTTTCTTTAAAGCGTTTTCGAATGACATCATTTTGAAAATCATCTCCCGATCAGATGTACCGCCGTGGCTTTGAACGCGGCAAAAATGTATTCGCCTGCTTTTATGTTCAAACTCTCTATCGATTGCTTTGTCACGGAACTAACTAAATTAAAACCGCAATCTAAACTCAATTTATGCCCCAATTTCCAGGGTTCGATCTCTATGATCTTAGCCTTAAAATGATTGCGCGCGCTATTTATGTCGGCGTGCCTGGCGATTACTACGTCCTCGGGCCGTATGCAAACAAAAACATCCTC
The DNA here is from genome assembly GCA_964580895.1 of uncultured Planctomycetia bacterium. GTDB lineage: Bacteria > Omnitrophota > Gorgyraeia > Tantalellales > Tantalellaceae > CAZOMD01. The sequence goes on from CAZOMD010000062.1 coordinate 4,072, forward strand.
ACCTATATCATGCGATGAAAGAGCTTCCAAAAACTTGCCGTTGACATTGACGGAACAAAGGTTATCTTCTTTTTTGGCTATAACCCCCTCCAGGACCGTTTCTACTCCCACAAAATCCGCCACTTCCTTTGAAGCCGGCCTTGTGAAGATCTCTTCCGCTCTGGCCTGCTGTAAAATCCTGCCGTTCGCCATTACCGCTATAGTATCCGAAAGGGCCAAGGCCTCATCGTGATCCTGCGTGACAAAGATAGCCGATGAACCGTTCATTTTTATTATCTTTCGCAAGGAATTTATGAGAGATTCCTTGTAACGCTCGTCAAGGCTTAAAAAGGGCTCATCCAACAGTATCAATTTCGGGCAAGTGACCAAAGCCCTCGCGAGCGTTACACGGTGTTTTTGCCCTTGGGAAAGGGTGTTTATATTATAATTTCTTAAATGAGATATTTTGAGAAGATCAAGTGTCCGGTCAACCCCTCTGACATCAACAATCCCCCTCAATCTAAGCGGCAGAGAAACATTTTCATAAACCGTTTCGCTTAAGAGATACGGCTGTGAAAACACGAACGCCATCTCCCGGCGTAAAGCCACTTTATCCCTGGTTTCTAAAATATTTTTCCCGAATATCTCAATGGCGCCCGACTTCGGCTTCTCGAACAAAGCGATAATATTGAGAAGCGTTGTCTTACCCGCCCCATTTGGGCCGATAACGGCGAGGATCTCTCCCTTTTTCACGGCCAAATCTTCTATCGAAAGATCAAAGGCGCCTCTGGAAAAACCGAAACACAGATCTCGTATCTTAATCATATCGCCCCATTTTATGCTGTTGAATAAATGTCAGCGCCAGGTTCACGATAAAACTCATGCTTAGCAAGATCAGGCCCAGGGCGATAGCCATATCGAAATTCCCCATATGAGTCTCGAGTACCGTGGCGGTAGTTAAAACCCTGGTCTGCCCCTTGATATTGCCACCCACCATCATCACGGCCCCTACTTCCGAGATCACGCTGCCAAAGCCGGCTATGACCGCGGCCAGTACGGAAACGCGTATCTCCTTAAGCAGTATATAAAGCGCCTGAGCCGTATTCGCCCCCAAGGCAAGGATCTGTTGATAAAGTTTCTTTTCCGCCCCCTGAAATGCCGCAAGGGTCAAGCCCGTTATTATCGGAGCGGCGATAATAATTTGCGCCAAGATCATCCCCTGCACGGTATATAGCCACCGTAACGCGCCTAAGGGCCCGTTCCTGAACAAAAATAAACTGACCACCAGGCCCACCACGACGGGAGGCAGCCCCATACCGGTATTGATCAGAGCGATGAGGACTTTTTTAAAAGTAAATTTTCTGACGGCGATGGCCGCGCCTAACGGCACGCCTATTAAAACGGCTATAATAGTAGCGAAAAAGGACACAAGTAGAGACAGCCTAAGAACGGCGAATACTTCGCCGTTAAAGGTGGCGACCAAGATTATCCCTTTTCTTATGCCTTCGAAAATAAAATCCATTTTTATCCTATTTCATGATCATAAAAGAATATCTTCTGCCCGAATTTCTCTTTCCCGAAATTCTCGATAATGTCTTTCGCGTCATTGGAAAGTAAAAAATCAAAAAATACTTTTGCCCCCTTGCCATTGACCAGGGGAGAACCTTGGGGGTTAACCAGGATTACGCTATAGTCATTCCGAAGCATTTCATCGCCTTGAGACACTATTACAAGGTTTAGCGTCTTTTCCAGGGAAATATAAGTCGAGCGGTCCATTAAACAATAGGCTCCCTTTTCATCCGCTACGCGCGCGGTCTCGGCCATTCCTTGCCCGGTTTCCAAATATGTTTCTTTATCCGGGGATACTCCCGCTTCCTTCCATATCTTCAGCTCTTTTTTATGAGTCCCGGAATTATCTCCGCGCGAAACAAACAAGACTTTTGCCTGTTTTATTTTTTTTAAAGAACCGATAACATCCCCCTCCGCGCCGGCCTTAGCCGGATCATCTTGCGGACCTACGAGCACAAAATCATTGTGCATGAAGGTTGTGCGGTTTAACCCAAAACCTTCTTTTACGAATTGTATTTCATCCTCCGGGCTATGGACCCAAAGAATATCCGCCTCTTTCCCTCTGCCAAGCTGCAAAGCCTGTCCCGTTCCCACGGCAATCGGCTTTACCACATAACCGGTTTTCCCGCTAAAACGTTCGACCAGTACATCCAATAACCCGGTATCCTGCACGCTTGTCGTCGTAGCGAGAATGACCGTATTATTCTCTTCCGCGCATAGACTCCGGTTAAACCCGGAACCCAGCATTAGAAAGACCGCAAACCCAACAATTAATTTTTTCAACATATGATCCTTTCCTGGCCGTTGTATACATTCATCCGGGAACCCCTGGCAAACCCGACCAGTGTTATATCCATATCTTTTGCCAGTTTTACCGCCTGATTGGTCGGGGCGCTTCTCGAGACGATAAGCGGGATCGAACACTTCTGGATTTTAAGCAGCACTTCCGAAGAGATCCTGCCGCTGGTTATCATTATCTTATTTCCAAAGTCTTCTTTATCCGCGAGACGAGACCCAATGACTTTGTCTATGGCGTTATGCCTGCCGATATCTTCTTTAAAGACCAGGATCGACCTACCCTCCGCCAAAGCCGCGCTATGGGTGCCGCCTGTACTAAGATATCCTTCCGACCTTTTTTGGAACATCAGCATCAGCTGAGAGATAGCTT
>CAZOMD010000062.1:6797-11722 GCA_964580895.1 uncultured Planctomycetia bacterium
GATATTATTTTCTTTCTATGCGCTATGTCATGTATATTGTAAAACAATGTCCCCTTCCCGCAACCTGAGGTATATAACCTTTTAAAGACTAAGTCCGTATCGGCCTTTTTGCCGACTAACCCGACATAAGCGATCCATTTCCGGCGGTCTAAACTGATACTGCCGATGTCCCCGGCGGCATGGATCAATCCGGAAGTGAAAAGAAAACCTCTTACCAGGTCGCCAATGTCGGAAGGCATACATAAAAGAGTGACTAATTCCTTGTCGTCAAGGACCAGCGTAAGCGGCACTTCCTCGACCAGTTGATCGGGGACCATTTCCATGATCTTATCTTTTATTTTCAAGATATCGAATGTTTCCATTAGTCTGCCATCATTTCCGTGTAACGCTGATCAACGAACTTAATAGCCTCTCTATCGAGTTTTTCGAATTTTTCGAGAAGAGTCCCGGCGTATTTTGTCAGGACTGCCCCGCCGCCCGCACGGCCGCCTTTAGTCTTGATTAAGAGGCCCCGGCCAAGCCTTTTCTCCGCGAAACTGATGTAACTCCACGCATGGCGGTACGACATGCCTAATTTTCGGGCGGCTTTATTTATGGACCCGGTTTCGGCCACAGCCCTTAATATGGCGGCTTTCCCCGTGCCAAAAACTAATTCTCCGTCTTTCTCAAACCAAACCTTTGATCTAACCTTCAAGCAGCCTTTTCGCATTTTCCAGCTCTTCCTTGCTGTTGATATTGCTGAAAGTTTTTCTGTTTAGCGGCGTATCCTCCAGGTCCCAATAACTAGTATTAATCGACCCTAAAAATCGTCTGACCGAAAAATCCTCAGCCCCTGCCAGCGTCTTCCCCAGTAAATCCTTTATGCCACGCTTATACACAGCGTGTAACGGCTCAATGTTAGGGCCTATCCGCGGCACCAGACAATCACAACCGATGCTACAAAAAAACTCCAACTGACGAACGATCAATTCGTTATGCAAAAATGGCATATCGCATGCCACAAAAAAAACCGCCTCCTCTTTCGCGGTTGATAAAGCGGAATATATCCCGCCCAAAGGGCCGGTGTTTTTCACGATATCCCGGCAAACAGTAGCCCTTTTTTCGTACGCTTTATACTCTTCCGGGGAATTCGTAACCAGAATGATCTCTTCAAAGATCCCCTCTAAAATTTTTATTACTACCTCGATAATAGGGCGTTGCCCTATTCGGATGAAAGCCTTGTTCTCGCCGGACATCCTCGAATTTTTCCCGCCGGCCAGTATCGCGGCGCTTATCCCGAAAAACTTATTTTCCATCTTACCGCTCAAAAAACATTTTCCTTATGAGGAAGCTGCCGCGCCTCGGCGTAATTAAACACCGGACCGTCCACACAAACAAACTTTTCCCCTATATTACAGTGCCCACATTTGCCGATCCCGCACTTCATATAGCGTTCGAGCGTCATTATGATTTCCTCGTCCTTAAATCCTGATTCCACAAGTTTCGCTGTCACGAATTTCATCATAATGGGCGGACCGCAAACTATCGAAACGGCGTTCTCATGATGGATGTGCGTGTCTTTCCACAGTTCCGTGACAACGCCTATCCTGCACCCCCAACCGTCGCAGGGCCTGTCCACGGTCATCCAAACTTCCGTATCCCGTATCTTTTTCCAGGCCTCAAGCTCGTCTTTGAAACACAATTCATCAGGTGTCTTTGCCCCGTACAAGACTTTAATATGCTTAAAATCTTTTCTATGGTCGAACACCATATTTATCAAACTCCTTAAAGGGGCTAACCCGATACCACCGGCAATAAAATAAATATTTTTCCCTTTGATCTCGTCAAAGGGGAACGAATTCCCATAAGGCCCTCTCAAATAAATAATGTCGCCTTTAGTAAGTCCATGTATAGCTTTAGTTACTTTCCCGGCGGCCCGGATGGTGAATTCCAAGAAGCCCTTTCGGGAAGGCGAAGAGGTTATCGAGATCGGCGCTTCTCCCGCGCCCATCACCGATATCTCCATAAATTGGCCTTGTTTATATTCAAAACCGTTGGCATATTTCGTGTCCTTAAATCGTACACGGAAAGTTTTCGTGTCAAAGGTTTCTTTCCTAACATCCTCTATAACCGCCGCGTGTGGTATATATTCGTTTTTCATCCTTATGACCGCGCCTCTCCTGTCCCGTCACATTATCTTTCTTTTTTCAGTTATCTCCTGAATAAACTTAGAAATACCTATCTCCACGGGACAGCTGGCAAGACAGCGCCCGCAGGCCACACAGCCCGACATCCCGGTAAGCCGGTGATCATATTTCAGCTTGTGCTCATACCTTCTCGATGTCCTTTGCCATTTTTCTTTTCGCGGGTTATGCCCGCTCGTTTCGCGCGTATACCCTTCAAAGACGCAGGCGTCCCAAGTCCTCACGCGCTGGCCCGTTGTTTCATCCTTGACGTTATCAAACACGTTAAAACACGTGCATGTAGGACAGGTGTAAAGGCAGGCCCCGCAGTAGATACACCTTTCCCCTATCCGCTTATAGTTTTCTTCCGGGACAAAATTATCTTTACTCATCATGTCCAGGGCTTTTTGAAAATCCACTTTCAGATCAACGGCTCCGGCCGCTTTTGATTTAATTGCCTCAAGGCTCTCTTTCGCGTCACCCGGGCAGTCTTCAAAGAACTTTTCATGCTTTTTGATAAAACCTTCGCCTTTTTTTGACCCTACTTCCACAAAATACGCGTCTGCCCCTTCTATCAACTGCAGATCGTAGCCGCCCGCGGCAAACGGACCTGTTTTCGCTGACACGCAAAAACACGTAGCCCTGGGCGGGGTATTGCAGCCCTTAACAACGATAAACCTGTCTTTGATACGGCTTAAATAATATTTATCCTCGAAGTTACGTTTATAAAAAGCGTCGCTAAAAAGTATTCCTTGCAAGTCGCAAGGCGCGACTCCGAATAACAACTTTGGGGAAGATTCCACTACCTCGCTGATCTCTCCCTTTGAATACTCAAACATCGATTCCAGTTGGGGGAAAAATATATCCTTGGGGGAAATAACGGTATCGACATCCCCTAAAACAACATTATCCAAAGCCTCATCCAAAGGTTTGCCGTGTTTAGGAAGAACGTCAAACCAAATATCGCCGCCTGAATTTCTTAAAGGCGTGTAGACATCCCATTCTTCAACCGCCGCTTTCAACAGGCCCTTTATATTTTTCTTCGTTATCGTTTTAGTTTTCATATTTTCTCTACCTTTACCGCGCAAACTTTATATTCAGGGATCTTAGCTATGGGATCGACGGCCGCGATCGTTAACATATTCGCCGCGGCCTCTCTAAAGTGAAATGGTATAAAAAGCGACCCCCTTACCACTTTATGCCCCACACGCGCCTTCAGCGAAATAGTCCCCCTGCGGGAAGTCACTTTTATTACTTGGTTGTCCCTTATCCCTAATTCTTTCGCGTCTTCGTGATTTATTTCCACAAAAGCCTCGGGCGCCTCTCTTTCAAGAGTGGAGGTCCTATTGGTCATGGTCCTGGTATGCCAATGCCAATAAACCCGGCCTGTTGACAATACAAAATTATACTCATCATCCGTCTGTTCCGCCGGTGGTATGTACGGCCGCGGCGTAAAAGCGCCCTTACCCCTCGTAAATTTCTCTTTATGCAGGATAGGCGTCCCCGGATGATCTTTAGTGGGGCAAGGCCACTGGATCCCGTATGGATCCAAACGCTCATAATTTATGCCCGCGTATATCGGAGTGAGGCTGGCTATTTCGGCCATGATCTCGGAAGGATGTTTATAATCCATCTTGTTATAACCCATTTTCCTCGCTACTTCGGAAAGTATCTGCCAATCCGCCTTTGTCTCTTGCGGCGGTTCAATGGCTTTTCTTATTCTCTCTACGCGCCTTTCGGTATTCGTGAATGTGCCGTCTTTTTCGGCGAAACTCGCGCTTGGCAGAACAACATCGGCATATTCCGCCGTATCGGTCATGAATATATCCTGCACGACCAAAAACTCGGCTTTACTTAAACATTCCCTGACATGGTTTGAGTCCGGATCGCTTATGACCGGATTTTCGCCCATGATGTAAAGGCCCTTGATGTTGCCGTTACCGACTGAATTCATAATCTCCGTGACCGTAAGGCCGGGCTTCGCTGGTAATTCTTGGACGCCCCAGACTGTCTCAAATTTCTTCCTTACATTCTCGTCCGCCACAGGTTGATATCCCGAAAAGAGATTCGGCAGAGCCCCCACATCGCACGATCCTTGGACGTTATTTTGCCCTCTTAAAGGATTAACGCCGCACGAAGTGAACCCTATATGGCCGGTCACCATCGCCAGGTTGGCCAAAGACTTGACATTATCCACTCCGGTTGTGTGCTGGGTAATACCCATGGAATAAACGATCATGGCGTGCCGCGCCTTGGCGTAAATACGGGCTATCTCTATGAGTTTGTCCTTGGGAATACTGGTTATTTTCTCGACATGTTCCGGGGTATACTCTTTAACCAGGTCTTTTAACGCCTCAAACCCTTCAGTCCTCTCGTCAATAAACTTTTTGTCATGTAAACCCTCGGAAATTATCACGTTGATAACGCCGTTGATCCAGGCGACATCGGTGCCGTTTTTTTGCCTCGCGTGGATAACCGCGTATTTCGCTAGTTCAATTTCTCGCGGGTCTATGACTATAAGTTTGGCCCGATTATCCTTTACCGCCTTAACTATACGCGAACCTATCAAGGGGTGCTGCGCGGTAGTGTCGGAACCGGTAATAAGTATGACTTCCGCGTCTTCAAATTCGTTTATCGAATTTGTCATGGCCCCCGAACCGAAAGTCGCGGCAAGACCGACCACGGTCGAGGCATGGCATAATCTCGCGCAATGGTCCACGTTGTTTGTTTTGAACACGGCCCTGGCGAGCTTCATCATGAGAA
>CAZOMD010000063.1:0-3203 GCA_964580895.1 uncultured Planctomycetia bacterium
TAAACGGAATTGCAGGCTCACGGGACAGCCGTCGGGCTTCCTTCCGACGAAGATATGGGTAACAGCGAAGTCGGGAATAACGCGCTCGGCGCGGGAAGGGTCTTCGCGCAAGGGGCGAAAAGGGTCAATAGCGCCATCAAGGACGGTTCCATATTCAAGACGGAACTGTGGGAAAAGTTATTGGAAGGCCCTCGGAAGGGGAAAACGCTTCACTTTATAGGGTTACTATCCGACGGCAATGTCCATTCGCACATAGACCAGCTTTTCGCTCTTGTGAACCAGGCGGCTTCCGATGGGGCGAAAAAAGTCCGTATCCACGTTCTTTTGGACGGAAGGGACGTAAACGAGAAATCCGCCGTCGAGTACATCGATAAGACGGAAACTGTTCTTCAGGCTATCAGGCAGGAGAAAGGGTACGATTATCTTATAGCTTCGGGCGGCGGCCGTATGATAACCACGATGGACAGGTATAACGCGGACTGGACGGTGGTTAAACGCGGATGGGATGCTCATGTTCTGGGGGAGGGAAGGAAATTTTCTTCCGCGAAAGAAGCGGTAGAGACCTATTACAGGGAGGACCCGAAGATAACCGACCAATATCTTAATTCGTTCGTTGTCGCCCGGAATGGGAAACCGGTAGGGGAGATAACGGACGGTGACTCCGTTATCTTTTTCAATTTTAGAGGGGATAGGGCCATAGAAATATCCAGGGCTTTTGAGGAGAAAGACTTCAGGGAATTTGACAGGGCGAGGCATCCCGATGTCCTGTACGCGGGCATAATGGAATATGACGGGGATCTCCATATCCCCAAACAATATCTGGTCAGTCCCCCGGAAATAGATAATACCGTAAGCGAATATCTTTGCGCGGCGAAACTCCCCATGTTCGCCGTTTCCGAGACGCAAAAGTTTGGGCATGTGACCTATTTCTGGAACGGGAATAAATCGGGGTACGTATGCAAAGATCTGGAAGAATACATCGAGATCCCTTCCGACAAGGTGCGGTTCGACAAAGCCCCCCAGATGAAGGCGAAAGAGATAACCGATAAGACGATCGAACTTTTAAAGAGCGGGCGTTTTCGTTTCGGGAGGATAAATTTTGCCAATGGCGATATGGTAGGGCATACCGCCATCGAGAGCTCCATAATAATCGCCGTCGAGACCGTCGATGCGAGTGTTAAGCGGCTTCTTGACGTGGTAAAGAAGCTCGAGGGGGTAGCGATAATTACGGCGGATCACGGGAATTCGGATGAGATGTACGAGATCAAAGGGACAAAGCATATTCCCAAGACAGCGCATACGCTTAATCCCGTTCCCTTTGTTATTTACGACCCGAAATACGCCGGGGAATATAAGCTGGCAAAACTCGCGAAGCGCGGGCTTTCGAACGTGGCGGGGACGATCCTCAACCTTTTGGGGTTCGAGAACGTCAAGGGTTACGACCCGTCGCTGATCGAATTTAAATAGGGGCGTATTGCAATACGCCCCGGCCGGGCGATAAACCATATGCGGTAAACCTGCATCGTTTTCACGAAGAATTGTAACAATCCTGATTAACGAAAAGCCCGGCATCAGTAGCCGGGCTTTGAGATTTAGTGGTGCCGGAGGTGGGTCTTCTTCGCCATTCAACCGCCCTGCAACTGGTATGGCTTCGAAGGACCTATCGACACGGGCCATTCTATTTTTGGTGATTTCTGCGAAGCCCTACCACTTGTTTGCGAGTAGTAGGGCGAAGCAGAATGGTGCCGGAGGTGGGAGTCGAACCCACACGGGTGTAACCCCACTGGATTTTGAGTCCAGCGCGTCTGCCAGTTTCACCACTCCGGCCGAAAGTATCTTGAGTGAAGCAAAATGGTGGAGCTGAGGGGGATCGAACCCCTGGCCTCATGCATGCCATGCACGCGCTCTTCCAGCTGAGCTACAGCCCCACACGGCTTGAAATCAGCTGCTAATATAGCATCCGGTATAGCCGCGTGTCAATATTAAAGGAGGCGGTTTTCTGGTTTATTAGTTTGCTGGTTCATTAGTTAAATCAGCGAACCGGCGAACCGGTTAACCGACGAACTATCGAACCAGAGGATCCGTCCGCAAGAATAGATAGAAAACAACAAGCATCTTTGATATAATACGTTTCATGATAGAGAAAACCGTAAAAAGACTTGATTTAAAAGGGAAAGGCAATGATCTCGCTTATTGGCTTTCGAAATCCCCCAAGGAACGCGTTGAAGCGGTAGAAACACTGAGGAAACAATTCAATGGAAGCGCAAAAAGATTTCAGAGAATTTTTAAAATTATTCAATAAGCATAAAGTCGAATATGTGATCGTCGGCGCCTACGCGTTGGCGTTTTACGGATGCCCGCGATACACTGGAGACTTGGATATTTTAATTAAGCCGGATCCGGATAACGGGAAAAAGATCATTAAAGCTATCAAAGAATTTGGGTTTGGTTCTTTAGGTCTTTCATCCGAAGAATTCTCTTTAAAAGAAAAGGTTGTGCAATTAGGGGTTTCTCCACTCCGGATAGACATACTTACTTCTATTACGGGAGTTTCTTGGGAACAAATATTGCTCCATCGCGCTAAAGGCGAATATGGCGGCATATCCGTATATTTCATCGGGAAAGATGAGTTAATCGCGAATAAAAAAGCCCTTGGCCGGCATAAAGATCTAGCTGATATAGAAGCCATTACAAAAATCGAGTCTTCGTAAAAATCAAAACTCAGGGTAATCTCCCCCGCCAATCCATTTAAACCTTTCTTATGGATGTGCCCGATCGCGCTATTTGAGATAGAGTAGAACCTCGATCCCGAAAACTTATCTTGTTATCCGTCGCACGTGAACAGCATTTAGCTGTTATGCAGCCAGTCGGATATTTTTCTCCCGTGGTTTCTGAGAATTTTGAGCGTCTCCGGCAAGTTGAGGGGTATTTCCCGAGGCAAAATATCAAAAATATTTTAGAAGACGGTAACAGATTTCACAGATACGTTTCAGTGATGGTTTTATCTTTTTTAAAGGAACATGTGCGGGAGTTTGAGTTTGCCCGCGCCCCCTACAGGCCAGAAAAAACAAGCTGTTCAGGGTTGCGATTTGCGGAGAAGAACGTTTCGGCCGTTTGTCGCGGGCCGTCGAAAGACCATGCCTTGTCAATAAGAAAAATCAGGAAATATTTCTTCAAAGGCCGTTCTTGACGGGCGCAAAAAT
>CAZOMD010000063.1:3213-11637 GCA_964580895.1 uncultured Planctomycetia bacterium
ATATACTTTAAAAAATGTTGAAAAACAGGATTGAGTTTAAAGATCGCGCGAGACAATGTGGGTGTCCCACATGGGGTTTTTTGAAATTGGTTTTTTATCCCTTAAAAAAAATGAAACGGATGGTAAAGAAGATGGAGAGCGAAAGAACAGAAGGGTTTGGTCCTCATCTTATGCTGGACCTAAGGGACTGCAGTTCCGAACGGCTAAGCGATTATGGTCTTGTCTTTAACATTCTCAACGATCTGCCCGAGAAGATAGGCATGACCAAGATAACTCAGCCGTATGTATTTCCGTATTCGGGGCTTGTCCCGGAGGATAAAGGCATAACGGGGACGGTTATCATCGCGGAGAGTCACATTTCGATCCACACTTTTCAGGAAAAGAACTATTGTTTCATAGATGTTTTTTCCTGCAAAGACTTCGACGTCGAGTACGCTGCTGAGTACCTGATTGACGCTTTCGAGGCGAAGGACTACGATCGGTACGTCGTCAATCGAGGTAAGGATTTCGCGAGGTACAACCAGACCGTAAAAGCAGCGGCTGTCTAACTTGTTTGCTTTTAGTAATGCAAAAAATTAGTTGTTTCGGCGGTCTTGATGCCGCGTATACGGGATTCGGCAAGGCGGCGATAGCGGTGTTGCCTGTTCCCTACGACAAGACCAGCACATGGATAAAAGGGGCCGATAAAGGCCCTTTTGCTTTAATAGAGGCCTCTTACGCGGTAGAGCTCTATGACATAGATACCGACTTTGAGGTATATAAAGAAGGTATCCATACCTGCCCGTCCATTTCCGAAGGTTCCACTCCGGAACATATGATCACCAGTGTCGAGAAGAAGGTAAAAGAGCTTATAGACGCCGGTAAATTTGTCGTTACTTTAGGCGGGGAACATTCGATAAGCCTGGGGCCGATCAAAGCTTATAGGTCGCGGATCAAGGACCTTTCGGTACTTCAGCTTGACGCGCACGCGGACCTCCGTGACGAGTATGAAGGAAGTCCTTTCAACCACGCGTGTATAATGGCGAGGGTAAAGGAACTTTGTCCTATTGTTCAGGCCGGTATACGCAGCATGTCTTACGAGGAGAAGGCCGTCGCGGGTCCCGAAAAGATGTTTTTCGCCAAGGACATAATGATGAAATACGGGTGGGAAGACGGCGTTATAGACCGGCTTTCCGAGAATGTTTACGTAACGATAGACCTTGATGTCTTTGATCCATCGATAATGCCGTCGACCGGGACGCCCGAACCGGGAGGGCTTGGATGGTACCAGGTCACGGAATTATTGAGGAAATTAAGCTCTAAACGCAATGTGGTGGGTTTTGACGTAGTGGAGTTATGCCCGTCAAAGGCCAATAAGTCCCCTGATTTCGTCGCGGCAAAGCTTACATACGGGTTCTTAAGCTGGATATTCCATGAAAGAAAAAAAAGTAAAAAGCAAAGTGAAGGGAAATGAAATGAAAAAAAAGGATCTACTTAAAAATACGGTAAAACATATCGACATCAAAAAGATCGACGCCACGGAAATAATAGAATCTATGAAAGGGATGTCGTTCTCCGCGAGGGACCTCTCGCGCGGAGCGGAAATATTCGACATGATGCTTAGGGATAAGGATTGTACGGTCGTTCTTTCCCTCGCCGGCAGTACGAGCGCGGCCGGATGTATGCAGGTGTACGCCGACATGGTCGAGAACAATATGATAGACGCCGTTGTCGCGACTGGCGCGAGTATAGTCGATATGGATTTTTTTGAGGCGATCGGGTTCAAGCATTATCAGGGGACCCAATACGCGGATGACGGGAAATTGAGGAGCCTGTACATAGACAGGATATACGATACCTTTATAGACGAAAGCCAGCTACAGGAATGCGATAAGGCGGTGAAGGTCATCGCCGACTCACTTGAACGGCGGCCTTATTCTTCGAGGGAATTCATAAAGGAAATGGGCAAATACCTGACAAAAAAATCGAAGAAAAAGAATTCTCTGGTGCAGGTCGCGTATGAAAAGAAGGTACCTATCTTTTGCCCGGCCTTTTCTGATTCAAGCGCCGGGTTCGGGCTCGTCCTGCATCAATGGGAGAACAAAAAAAGCCATGTTTCGATAGATTCGGTCAAGGATTTCCGGGAACTTACCGAAGTAAAGATGGCCTCGGATAGTTCGGGGCTTTTGATAATAGGCGGGGGGGTCCCGAAGAACTTCATACAGGATACGGTCATATGCGCCGAGATACTCGGGAAACAGGTCGAGATGCATAAATACGCCGTCCAGATAACCGTGGCCGATGTCCGGGACGGGGCCTGTTCAAGTTCGACGCTGAGAGAAGCTTCATCGTGGGGGAAGGTCGACACTTCGTACGAACAGATGGTATACGCGGAAGCGACATCCGTGTTGCCGCTTATCGCTAGTTACGCGTATCACAAAGGGGCTTGGAGAAAAAGGAAAGCGCGAAAGTGGGCGGAACTTTTCGATTAGCCTTTTCGCGGTAAAAGACATGGCGTATTACGATTTTACGGAAATAGAGAAAAAGTGGCAGACGCGCTGGCGGAGCGAAGGGCTCTTTAAGGTGGATGTAAAGAAGACCGCGAACAAATACTACTGCCTTATGATGTTCCCTTATCCATCAGCCGCGCTTCATGTCGGCCATGGCCGTAACTACATTATCGGGGACGTGGTCGCCAGATATAAGAAGATGCGAGGGTTCAACGTTCTTACCCCGATGGGATGGGACGCTTTCGGGCTCCCCGCCGAGAACGCGGCCATAAAAGGCGGGATACATCCCGAAAAGTCCACTCTCGGCAATATCACTAAGATGAAACAGCAGCTGGCTTCCTGGGGGGTCGAATATGATTGGGCGAGGGAAGTGACCTCGTGCCTGCCGGAATACTATAAATGGACGCAGTGGATCTTCCTTAAACTTTTCGAGAAAGGCCTCGCGTTCAGGAAAAAGGCCTTTGTCAACTGGTGCCCTTCATGTAATACGGTCCTCGCGAACGAGCAGGTAGTGGACCAACGCTGCGAGCGGTGCGATACGGCGGTCGAACAAAAAGAACTGGAGCAATGGTTCTTCCGTATAACGGAATACGCCCAGACGCTGCTTGACGATCTTGATAATATGGGGGAATGGCCCGAGAAGGTCCGGACGATGCAAAAGAACTGGATCGGCAGGTCGGAGGGCGTGAACATCGATTTCCCCGTTGAGGGGTCCGATATAAGCCTGACCTGCTTTACTACCAGGGTCGACACCATTTTTGGCTGCACGTACATGGTGCTTTCCGCGGAACACCCGCTTATAGAAGCGCTTATCGCCGATAACCCTGACCGCGCGAAGATAATGGATTTTGTCAAATCTGTCCGCTCGGAATCAAGGATCAAACGGATACAGGCCTTTGAGGAAAAAAACGGGATCTTTACGGGCAAATATGTTACTAACCGCGTGAACGGCAGAAAAGTGCCTTTATGGATAGCGGATTATGTGCTTATGGAATATGGTACAGGGGCGGTAATGGCCGTTCCTGCCCATGATCAGCGGGACTTCGAGTTCGCGAAGAAATACGGTCTTCCGATGGAAGTGGTAATAGACGATCCTAAGGGGCATCTTGATGCGCTAAAAATGACGGCGGCCTACGAAAACGAGGGTGTTTTAGTGTCATCCGGCCGGTTTAACGGCATGAAAAATACCGACGCGATGGAAGCTATCGCCGAATATATGGAGAAGGAAGGGATAGGGAAACGAGCGGTACACTTCAAGCTGCGGGATTGGCTTATATCCCGTCAAAGGTACTGGGGAGCCCCGATACCCGTGGTATATTGCGGGAAATGCGGGATAGTTCCGGTTCCTGAGGAGCAGCTTCCGGTATTACTGCCTAAGGGTGTTGAGTTCCGGCCGACGGGCGAATCTCCGCTAAAGTTCGCCGAGTCTTTCGTGATGACCGAATGTCCTTCCTGCGGCGGTCCGGCGCGCAGGGAGATAGACACGATGGACACTTTTGTCGATTCGAGCTGGTATTTCCTGAGGTATATATCTCCAAGATCGGCGGACAAACCGTTCGATAGTAACGACGTCAACAACTGGCTTCCCGTTGATCAGTATATCGGAGGGGTAGAGCATGCCATCCTGCACCTGCTTTACTCAAGGTTCGTCACAAAAGTCCTGAGAGACTTGGGGCTTATCGGTTTTGGAGAACCGTTCAAACGCCTCTTTACCCAGGGAATGATCGTAAAGGACGGGGCTAAAATGTCCAAATCGAAGGGCAATGTCGTAAGCCCTGATGATCTTATAGCTAAATATGGCGCCGACACGGTGCGGCTTTACACGCTTTTTATCGGGCCTCCCGAAAAGGACGCGGAATGGTCGGATAGGGGCGTCGACGGGATGTACAGATTTCTGAAAAGGATCTGGACGCTTATGGATTTTCTGGAAAACGCGCCGGCTAAAAGTAAGGACCCGGAGGCTGAAAAGGAACTTCTCCAAAAAATGCACCAGACCGTGAAGAAAGTGACGGACGATATCGAAAGTTCTTTCCACTTTAATACCGCGATAAGCTCCATAATGGAATTGGTCAACCAGGCGTATTCGGGATTGGACGAGAAGGCGGGAAGTTCGTTCGGCAAAGAAAGCCTTAAAGAAGTGATATCGAATATCGCTTTTCTTTTAGGCCCCTTTGTTCCGCATCTTGCCGAAGAGATGCACGAGATGCTGGGGGGGAAGAAAAGCGTTTTTAAGTGCGAATGGCCGTCCTACAACGAAGAGATGCTTAAGATGGATACGGTGGAAATACCGGTCCAGATAAACGGTAAACTTCGCAGGACGATCACAGCCGCTTCAGGGATCGGCGAGGATAAGCTCAAAGAGGTCATACTCGCGGATGATAAGCTCAAGGTATGGCTCGAAGGGCGCGAAGTGCGGAAATGGATAATTATCAAGGATAAGTTGGTCAATATTGTCGTGGGTTAATTTTTCTACCCTCCATAACAATCTTTTCAATTATCCCCAAAACTTTGGATGCAATTAAGCTGTTTTGGGTATTCTTCCAGGGACGTTAAATTTGCTCCAGCGGCAAATTTAACTCTGCATTCGCCTCGCGACTTTTGCCCTGTACCATCCGCTTAAGGCGGAGGTGCAGGATTCCGCCTTACGGGTATAGAAAACCATGGGGCTCTACCTTCGGCAAAAGACCGATCTCGCGAGGCTCATGAAGCCCTGTCATAACACCCCAAACAGCTCTAGCAATGGTTAGAAATCGGGGCAAAATCTCTGAAAAAACACATAAAATAAAAGTAGTAGTTAATGGCGATTGCGGTTAGGCAAGGGCGGAGAGTTTTTTACAACAATATTTGATAAAAAAACAAAAAATATATTAATAAATAGCAATGTTTATGGTAAAATAATACAAAGGAGGCGTGTGGTGGATACTGAAAGATTACAAAGGATAGTAATGATGGTGCTTGCCGGGACATTGCTCCTGGGTTCGGTAAAATTGTATTTCCGTGACGCGCGCCCTTTTTACGATATTGCTGTGGAAAAGGCCGGGATGAATCGCGATAAGACCCTTGGTGAGATCTACGAGGAGGTAAAGGAAGAGAGCAGGATCGATATAAACAGCGCACGAGCGGACGAATTATGCAGGATCCCCGGTGTAGGAAAAAAGACCGCGGAGAAGATCATAAGATACAGGGATTCGCGCGGACGGATAACCTCGCTGCGGGAAATGCTGGCGATCCCCGGGATAGGGGAGAAAAAACTGGAGAAAATAGGTGAGTATATACGAGTGGACTGATCTCGATCATCTTTCGGCGGCGTCAAAGTCGGCCCCTCAAGGGTCCGGGATGGAGAATAGGTCGGACCAGGGGCCCGCGAAATTCCACAGGCCGCTCCTAGGTGTAATTTTATTTTTTTTATCCGGGAATATTGTTGCCGGTATATTTTTGTGCGAAAAGGTCTTCTCAAAGAGTTACGCGTATTTTTTTATGGCCGTTCTTTTCTTGTCTTTTTCTCTCGCGGCGTTTCTACTTAAGCTAAAAAAACCTTTTAAGGTCATCCTTTGTATATTTTTCTTTCTTCTGGGGGCGTTCCGTTTCTTGTCTGATATCGCTCCGAGAGAAGCGGACGTGAGTTCTATCCTAGGCCAAAACCCCCGCAAAATAACGGTTTGCGGCGTAGTAAAAACTTTTCCGGAATGGAAAAGTGGAGAGTTTTTGCCGCATCTGGTGTTCCTTATTAAAGCCGAAAAGGCTCTTGTTGACGCGGAAGAAATCTCTCTCTCGGGTACAATGCGTGTAAATCTTTTTTCTCCGGATGAAGCGCCCGAACAGGGAGACAGGCTTGTGGTCGGCGGGAAAGCCGTTCCACCGCCCGCGGCGTCAAACCCGGGAGAGGGAGCTTATGACGTCAGGATGCGCCGGGAAGGTACCAGGGCTATCCTAAACTGCCGTAAAGGCGACCTGTGCGTTAGGATAGATTCGCGTAAAAATATTTGTTCCGGACTCCAGCGCGCTATTTTGAAGGCAAGAGAAAAGTGCGACGGGATACTCGATAGATATCTGGACGGCGAGGCGTTCATCTTTACAAGGTCCATCGTGTTGGGATTGAGGGATAACCTGTCGGAAGACAGGAAGAACATGTTCATACGAACGGGGACCATGCACATACTTGCCGTGAGCGGCTTGCATACGGCGATCGTAGGCGGGATAGTTATCGGGTTATTCCGAGTTTTGAAAGTCCCTCTTAAGGCGAGTTACTTATTAGCGATCTTACTGATAGCCGTTTACGCCGTATTTACCGGCGGATGTTTTTCGGTTTTGCGCGCGTTCTTAATGTTCTCGATGATACTATTATGCAAAGCCCTTGACCGCGATACCGATATTCTCAACGCCCTCGCGCTTTCCGCTTTTTTCATAGTGTTTTTTGAACCCAGAGGTATTTTTGACAGAGGTTTTATACTTTCCTATCTTTCCCTCGGCTCGATTATATGCCTTACTCCTATTACGGACGCTGTTTTGGGTGTATCCCGTCGCGCGCCTGGTACGGGGGAAACAGAAAAACGAGGCATCCCGAGATATCTTAAAAAATCAGTATCGGTTTCTTTCGCGGCGGGGATAGGCATGCTGCCGGTGATAGCGGCGTATTTCGGGATAATAACGCCGTGCATGGTGCTGACAAATCTCGTCGCTATACTGGTCCTTTCCGTGATGCTTGTTTTGGGATACCTGTTGATCACCGCCGGTTTTTTTGATTTTCTATCCACGGTATCCGGGACGGTTTCCTTTTTTACCGAAAAGATAACGGAATATTTTTTCCTAATAATGGATGGAATGGCACGCGTGCCATTCGCTTTCATACAGCTTTCCCCGCCCGCCGCGGCGCTGGTAGCGCTATTTTACGTTTTTTTAATAATCGCGCTGGTGATCTCGAGAAAGAACAAAGGATACGGCGCTTTTTTGATCATTAGCGTTCTTTTCGCCGGAAATATTTTTGTCTGGAACGAACTCGCTCATGGCTACCCCTTGTCGCTCCGCCTGACTTTTTTTGATGTAGGCAAAGCCGATGCTTCCATAGCGGAATTCCCCGACGGGGGCGTGATGCTTATTGACACCGGTTCCGGCGGAAAATACGCGAGGAAAAATGCCGGACGTAACGTTATAGCGCCATACTTAAGGGAAAAAGGGATCAGAAAAATAGACTGCGTGATAATTACCCATGATCATGAGGACCACATAGGGGGCTTACCATATCTTTTGGACAACTTTGAAGTCGGGGCTATAATACAGAGCGAAGTTTCGGATGATCTCGCCGTTGAGACAAGCAATGATCTTTATCCTGAACTTAAACAGAAAATCCGGGGTAGAAAGATCCCAGTTCTACGCGTTAAGAGGGGAGATGTAATAAAAGGTTTTAAAGGCGCGCTTATCCAGGTTTTAAACCCGGCGGGGAAGGATAAGGGTGACGCGAATGATAGTTCTCTTGTACTCCGACTTTTAACGGACAGGGATCACGCGGCGCTATTTTGCGCCGACGCGGGAGATAGACCGTTAGCGGAGATACGCGACGCGGGGATCTCCATGGGTTCGGATATCGTAAAGATGCCGCACCACGGCGCGGTCAGGATCCGAAGTAGTCTTATAAAAAACATTATCGGCAATGCTGCCGGCAATAGCAGCACTATTATCACAGCCCCGGATACCACGGAGATCATGCCTGGACTTATCAATATGTTGGAAAAATATAGGGTCAAGGTCTACGT
Source organism: uncultured Planctomycetia bacterium (assembly GCA_964580895.1). GTDB lineage: Bacteria > Omnitrophota > Gorgyraeia > Tantalellales > Tantalellaceae > CAZOMD01. The sequence goes on from CAZOMD010000063.1 coordinate 11,453, forward strand.
AACCGGGCAAACAGGGGCTGTTATAGCCAAGGAAACAGATATTGGATTTGATGTTCAGGGGTTTTTAGGGGAAAAATAAAAACCAAAAGACTGAAAACTGGTAACAGTTCAGTCCTTGGTAAAGATTTAAGCCATTTCGGCTTGGTAAGAGCGAACCCGCCATGCTTCTCGCGGGGACGCTCATT
>CAZOMD010000064.1:0-783 GCA_964580895.1 uncultured Planctomycetia bacterium
CCATAGCGCGGCTACCGTGAAACATACGGTAAGGACAGCGACGAACGCCGGACTGGCCGCGATCCTCGTGCGCCCGCCGGCTGTGAAGCCGGGAGGCGTGGTCTTGGCCCATAGCCCCTTCCAGAGGAAGGAGCTCAAGATGCCCTTGAGCCGGGTAATAATACTATTTCCTATTTTTACCCCTCGCCTTCTCACTTCTTCCCGGATCTTCATGGTGGTCTCCTTTTTTATAGTTCGCCAGTTAGCCTGTTTGCCGGTTAGCCAGTTTCAGCCATAGGCTGAACCGGTTTCCCGGTTATATTTAAATATTACAAATTCTTTTTATTTTCCTTAAGATAGGAGATAAACCCGTTTGTTAATTTTCCTACCTTTTGTGCTTGTTCATACACCTTGTCAAATTCAATTTGGTTTATGTATCCCGCATCTAATGCTATATAAAGTTCCGACTGTACTTCAGAGCTTGAACGTCTGGCGTAAGTTAAGTACTGAATAAACTGTTGATTTGTCCCACTATCAAACCCTTCCGCGACATTCGCCATACATGATATCCCCGCTCTTTGTATTTGCTCCTTTAATCCAAAATCCCTTTTAAATAACGATTTGCTCGTTAATCCGTAGATCATCCGAACTAATTCACGCGCTTCCTTCCACGCCTCTATTTCTTCAAACCTCTTAATCGTCATTCTCTTGCTCCTTAACTGGCTAACTGGTCAACCGGCTAACTGGCTAACTGGTTAACCGGCTAACCACCTTATCGTTCCCTGATGCTAAATGCCGCGTCCG
>CAZOMD010000064.1:793-11166 GCA_964580895.1 uncultured Planctomycetia bacterium
CTATCCCCAATAGCCCCGTCGTTAGCATCCACAACCCGTACTATCGCTTTCGCCGTCTCCACCCCGTCCGGTATCGTCCACGAAAATACCCCGTCGTTCTCGGTCGTGGCGATCTCCCTGTAACTCATGCCGTTATCCGCCGAAAAAAGCACTTTTACGGGGTAGAAAAAATCATAGTCAAGCGCCGACCATACTATGTCTTTCGTTGTTCCGGCGTGCCATACTTCGCCGCCGTTTGGGCTTAAAACAGTTATAGTCCCGAGATAATATCCAGCTCCTATTCTTTCCACTACCGGCATCCCCTCGATGCCCAGCGACAGGCCCGCTCTGGCGCGGACCGCTCTTCCGGGATTAAAATCGCCGCGCGAAGCGTAATAATAAACATCCCGTTCGGAGTCGCTCTTATAGCTCTCTCCTCCGTCCGCCGACACCTCAACCTTTATCCCCCTCCCCGCCCAGTCAGGGATAAGTATCCTCGCGGTGAATTCCGTGGCGTAGGAACGAGTAACATATTCCCCTTCCGTGTAAGCTTCTTCGAGAATTATCTCGCCATTCGGCGCGAGGGTAGTGTTCTTGAATAGCGCCAGATCCGGCTCTTCCTCTATATATAACGGTTTTTCCTTTAACTCGGTCTTTTGCTTATCGACCGTCGGTTCTATCTCGGCGTATTTACGCGTCCACGCGCTTCCCGATTCGTCGCCCGAATCATCAAACACCGCTTTGTCCGAGGAAAGGTCCTTGGCCTTCTGGTTCCCATAATACACGTAAACACCCATCCCTTGGACCGGAAGTTCCGGCACGCTTACCCAGAAAGTGGCCATCCGTTTCGGCGCTTCCCCTATCACCGCTTCGCGGTAATATGGTAGAAGCGTCTCGCCGTCCTCCGCCGTGAACCGTATATCGATAAAATCTCTTTCCGTTTTACCTTCGCACTGTACGTCGCAGTCGGGCGATCCCGAAGCTTCGCCTAGTTTTATAAAGACCTGATAGTTATAAAGTTCGATGTCCGCCCCTGAAATAAAGATAAGTTTACGGTATTTAAACCCTGAGAGTTCCGGCTCGCCGAACGAAGCGATCGTCCCGAGCGTGTCGCGGTACGCGACGCGCACTTCGTACAGTTCACTGCCTTTCAATAATTTCGCGCGCCATTTTATCCTGTCGCCTTTAGCGAGGCCTTTCTCGAGCGGCACACCGTTGGTGGCGTTATAATAATTGCGCCCGCCGTCGGGGCTCACTTCGAGATCGACCTCGCCCTTAAATTTCCAGCTTGCCGTTATGGACTTGATTATGCCGTCCGTAAGTATCGTGTCGCCGCATTCGTAGGATACGCCGGTTATTGCCGGGAGAACATGATCCCCGCCCGCCGCCTGGCTCCATACGACGCTTGAGGTAAAAGTAACCGTCTCTCCGGCGCATATAGCCGCGCCCGCCGCCAGGATAAGCGCGGCCGTTATCGCCGTCATGCATGTATATTGCCCTATCCTCTTCATTTCTTTCCCCTTATTACCGTAGAACGTCCACTCACTTTGTTCGTTCGGACGTAGGACGTCACAAATCGCTTTAACTATATCCCACGTCCTACGGTTCTTCTCGTCCCACGTCCTACGTCCCACGTCCTACGGTTCTTCTCGTCCCACGTCCTACGTCCCACGTCCCACGGTTCTTCACGTCCCACGTCCTACATCCCACGTCCTACGGCTCTTCTCGTCCCGCGCCCCACCGAAAGACCGAACAACGTCATCACAAGCCCCGAGCAAAACAAGGGGCGAAGTAATCTCACTTTAATGGCCGACTTTTTCGCCGCCGTTTCTCTTTTTTTTGTAACTGAATAATACCGCATGTTTCCTTCTTTCTCTCGTTTTCCTCCTTCGCCGAATTACTTTATCTCATTTGGCTTCGGAGGACTTCGTCACTTCGTTCCTCGCTTTTCATTCTTCGGTTTTCTTGTCTTATATTCTACATTCCACGGTCTCTTTACTTCTTGCCTCTAACCTCTAACTTCTATCTTCTTACTTCTCTCCAGCCTCTGACTGGGACTTTCTGGCCTTTAGACTTTCCGACTTTTTGACTGTTCCTTCGTTCCACGTCCAACGTCCCACATCCTACGTCCTACGGAACCGGCCAACCGCCGTCACTCCGCCAGAGTCTTCTCCTTCTCTGATCTATTCTTTTCCAGCTCAAGCCTCTTGGACATCGCCCGGTAATACGCCACGAGATCCGTCCTGTATTTATCCTGAAGGTCTTTTTTTATCTCAGCTTCTCTCTGCTCGATCATGTTCTCGACCTTGTTCACCACCCGCCTCGTCGAAAAATACGACTGAAGACCTATCACGACCAGGATCGCAATAAGCCCAGTCCCAAGCGCGATCAACGCTCCCCGTCCCACATCCCACGTCCCACGTTCCACGGTTTCCCCCGTCCCACGTCCCACGTCCCACGTCCTACGTCCTACGGAACTGGCAAACTGGCCAACCGGCGAACCGGCCCTTTCTATCTCTTTAACAAACTCCACGCTCCCCACCGCCCTGGAAGCCAGCGCTCTCCTTAGAAGGACTTCCTCTTTGCTTTTTACGGCAGCTTTCATGAATTCCCCGTAAAGTCTTTTCTGTTCCGCGCTTTCCGCCGAAAATGTATCGAGCACTTCTTTCGCGTCGCCTTCTCCAATCGTGTAAGCGTTATAACTCGACCATCTGTAATCACCCGGCTCTTTCGCTAACTTCGCGATCACGGGATAATAGTTCACCAGCCGCGTGAATTCCGCCAGATATTTTCCTTTTTCAATGACCGCCGACTTAAATCTCCCTTGGAAGAGATGCCCTTTCCGTTCGTACCTGGCGTTATAATATTTTGTGTACACCGTGTTAACGGCGTGCATGACATCCGATACCGTTCCCTCCCCGCCAAGCTCTATCAGCAAGTAGACCAGTTTTGCCGTGAGAACATACGCGAAAAGCTTGAAGGCGTATTCTTCCCTGTACCTCGTAAGGATGTTCATATACTCCTGGAAATCGCCCTCGTCACGAAAGAGTTCCTTCCCGTGATCACTGATCGTGGCGACGAAATATAGCCCTTTTTCAATATGTATTCGCGGTAGTCTTGGCATTTCTTTGCCTCTCGTCTCTTATCTGGTTAACCGGTTTGCCGGTTATCCGGTTAGCCGGTCGAACGGGCTAGTTGGCAGCTGGAGAACTTCATCCCACGTCCTTCGGAACAGGCCAACCGGCGAACTGGCCAACTGGCAAACCAATGTTTGGGTCTCAATAAAAAAAGCCCCGGCAAACTTAATGCTAGGGCTTTTTGGATTTCTTGTCGCGTCTTCGGCAGCCAGACTATCCTCGTTTTCTCTCAAGGACTCTTGGCTTTGCGCCCTCACATTACTGTAAGTTTGCCCCGTTAGAGATACTGCCTCTAACGTAGCTCCCCCCGTCATCTCTAACGGGGTTTGCCTTTTTCGGACATATCGATTTATCTCCCGTATTCAATATAAAGTATACATGAGTACTGCATGCCTGGCAAGTGCCAGGCACGGAATTGATGTAACTTATTGTAAATAAAAATCTTAAATTGTTTAACTTTTTTTGTTTTTACGCCTATTTTTACACTCCGTACCAGGCACCACCCCGCCCCCTTCAACCCAAATTCCAACACCTGGTGTTGGAAACGCGCATATTTCCCACCAAAATTCAACACTGGGTGTTAAAAACGTGCATCCAAATTATAAAAAATATAAATATCGTAGGGGTTCAAAATTTTGAACCCCTACGTTTTAATGAATATCAAAAAATCATTCCCGGATCCATTGGTTCAATAATCCGCGCGTTTAAAATTTGAATTTTTTACGAAATTTTTTGAAAGAATTTTGGCAAATAATGTGTCTATTTATTATGGAGACACAATATGGATTTTATGCGGGAAAATAATCGACATTCCTTACGCCTGGCGGGGTACGACTATTCCCAAGCGGGGTATTATTTTGTAACGATCTGCGCAAATAACCGCAAATGTTTGTTTGGCGAGGTAAAAGATGGCAAGATGGTTTTGAACGATGCCGGAAATATTGTGCAAAAGGAATGGGGTAATACCGAACAAATACGAAATAATGTCAATTTGGACGAACATATTGTAATGCCCAACCATATCCATGGGATAATTGTTATTTGTAGGGGCGTATTGCAATACGCCCCTACAAATTCGTTCCGTTCACCGTCACAAACATTGGGCGCGATCATTCGCGGGTTTAAATCCGCCGTAACAAAACAAATTAACCAATCGCGAAACACGCCCGGGAAACCCGTCTGGCAACGTAATTATCACGAACATGTCATCCGGGGCGAAACGGATTTGCGCCGGATCCGGGATTACATACAAAATAATCCGATTAATTGGCAAAATGATGAATATAACGTGTGATGGCGGAGGAGGTAGGATTCGAACCCACGGTACCCAGAGGGTACAACGGTTTTCAAGACCGCCGCTTTAGACCGCTCAGCCACTCCTCCGCTTTTCAACTTATACGTAGGGGTTCAAAATTTTGAACCCCTACTGTAGGGCCGTGCAATACGCCTCTCCAAATTCGTTCCGTTCACCGTCACAAACATTGAACGTAATTATTCATAAGGTATAACCCGCCCGATATTACCAGAATTTATTCGCGTTTATAAATTCCGCGGCGTTTGAATATATAAGCGAGTACATCTCATAGGACCTCGTGGCGGAACTCTTGATGAAATCGATAAACGATATACTGCTGAATATCGGGCAGAATACGGCCATTATTATGATCAGGTTCCCAAGAAAGATCGGTATAAATGAGAAGATAAACCCGGACTTCTGCACGTCCTGCTGTTTGAGCCGGAGCGCGTCAACCGTCATAACTATATGGAACGCCAATGTAAACCCGACAAGAAATATAAAAATGTCCCACATGTGAGGCGGTTCTTTCCCCAGCGTCTTAAGCCCGAAAAAAATAGGGCCTAAAAGAACGGTGTATATCGGCACGAAATACGGGCTGAGCTCGATAAAAAAATTGGTCGTGGAGGTTACAACATTCCCTCCCGAAGGCGTCACCTTGAAGGACAGGACGTGTCCGCCGCAAATCCATGTCGCTACGGCATGGACGAACTCATGGCCGAGGACGTATATACATACCGGCCGAAATACAAGGACGTGCACTAAAAGATACACCAGGATACCGCGTTCCAGCATCCTTAACGTGTCGCTAAAAACACTTATACCCAAAATAGATTCCCCGAACGTCCGGCCCATGCTGATCGCCACCGGAATAAGCAGGATGCCGATGATAGTTTTAAAAAATTTCATGTTTATTTGATGTTTTTATATTGGGCGATTACATGGAATCGCCCCTGCTTCGGATCTATTCGCTTACGGACCCGGCAAACAGGCCTACTGGCTAACTGGCGAACCCTGCCTACCGGCAGGCAAAACCCCATAAACTCTAAACCATAAATCCCTGCCTGCCGGCAGGCAGGCGAAACTCTAAATAAACTTAAAACTCAAAATACAAAATTTAAATCCCGAACGTCGAAATGTTGGTTTGACTTTTCAACTTAGCAAATCTATTAGTTCTGTCTCCTGGTTCATACGGTTTTAAGTTTTGCATTTGGGACATTTGAGTTTATTTTGAGTTTAGTGTTTTGTGTTTAGAGCTTGCCATAACATTGCTTCCTGCCTCTCGCTTCTCTTTCCCGACTCTGACCCGCTAGTTCTCTATTTCAACCAACGAACCAGCCTCTGTCTGGGACTTTCTGACCTTTAGACCTTTCGACTTTTTGACTATTCCTTCGTCCTACATCCCACGTCCAACGTCCTACGGAACAACAGGCAAACCGGCTCACCGGCTAACTGGTTAACCGACTTCATCCCACGTCCCTCGGCCTCTTTACTTCTTGCCTCTTGTTTCTTCTTCTCTTTCCAAACTCCCGAATCCCCATTCCAAGCCACAAACTACAAACCTCAAACTACATCTTTCATCCCCCGGAACCGGCAACCGTCGAATCGGCAACACCAAACTACAAACTACAAATTTCAAACTACATCCTTAGGCCTTCATCCCACGTCCCTCGGTCCCAGCGTCTCTCGTTATTACGTCACATCCCATATACGGCCTGATTGCTTCGGGCAGTCTGATAGAACCGTCTTCCTTCTGATGTATTTCCAACAAAGCTATAACCAGCCTGGCAAGGGCCACTCCGGAACCGTTCATCGTATGCAAAAATCTGGGTTTCTGCGCCCTGTCGGCCGGTTGATACTTGATATTCGCCCGCCTGGCCTGGAAGTCGGAGAACACGGAACAACTGGACACCTCAAGCCACTTGCCCGTGCCCGGGGCCCATAATTCGATGTCATAACATTTATGCGCCGCGAAACTCATGTCCCCCGTGCATAGTTCCAGTACCCTATAGGGGAGCTCCAGGCGTTTTAATATGTCTTCCGCGTCAAGGCGCAATTTTTCAAGTTCAGCCATGGAAGTTTCGGGACTGGTAAACTTCACAAGTTCCACCTTATCGAACTGATGCACGCGTATAAGCCCCTTTGTATCCTTGCCGTAAGAACCCGCTTCTCTTCTAAAACACGCGGAGTAAGCGGTGTAACACACGGGCAGGTCTTTCTCGTTAAGCACCTCGTCGGCATGGATATTGGTCACGGGTACTTCCGCCGTCGGGATCAGGAAAAGGTCATCCTGGGCAAGCCTGTACATATCCTCTTCAAACTTGGGAAGTTGTCCCGTCCCCCTCATGCTCCTGCGATTCACTAAAAACGGAGGGAAAACCTCTTTATACCCGTGTTCTTTCGTATGAACGTCCAACATAAAATTTATGAGCGCCCTCTCCAGCCTGGCCCCCTTGCCGACATACAGAGGGAAAGCCGGCCCGGCTATCTTCGTCCCCCTTTCAAGGTCAAGCAACCAGTTTATCTTGCCGAGTTCGATATGGTCGCGCGGCGTGAACTTGAATTCGGGGGCTTTACCCTCGGTTTTAACAAGGCGGTTATCTTCCGGGGTCTTGCCGACAGGTACGCTTTCATGCGGGATATTAGGTATTATATCGACGACTTTAGCGTATTCCGCCTCCACTCCCGCGAGATCATTGTCAAGCCTGGCTATTTTATCGGAAAAACCAGCTACTTCTTTTTTCGCGGAGCCGACGTCGGCATTCTCTTTGATAAGTACGCCTATTTTTTTAGACGCCTCGTTCTTGAGCCGTTTTAGTTCCTCGACTTCTTTAAGTATATCCCTCCGCGCTTTGTCTAATTCCAGGAATTTATCGATCAAAGCCGGATCGTCCCGCTTGTTCTCCAATGACCTGCGGACGATATCAACATTTTCCCTTATAAATTTCGGATCAAGCATGTCTGTCCTTTCTATAAATTATCACTCAATTATATCCGTATGATGCTAATTATGCAAACCGGGCACAGCGTGCAGTTTAAAAGTCACAAGTCCAAAAGTCTAACGCCGCTTTTCAGCCTAAGGCTGACCAGCCTCTGGCTGGGACTTTCTGACCTTTGGACTTTTCGACTGTTCCTTCGTCCCACATCCCACGGTCTCTTTACTTCTTGCCTCTTGTTTCTTGCTTCTCTCTCCAAACTCCCGAGTCCCCATTCAAACCACAAACTACAAAGCTCAAACTACATCTTTCATCCCCCGGAACCGGCGAACCAGCCAACTGGCAAACACCCGGTCTTTTGGATTCTGCCTTCGAAAGAACGGCTCGTTTGCCGTTTCGAACAGGGCTTCCGAAAGTTGTTTTAGCTTGGTTTACGGCCGCGAAGCGGACGTAATAAAACAGCTTTCGGCAGAGTCCAATCGGCCGCAGGAGCTGATTGGACGTACCTGGGAGGAACGGCAAATGAGCCGTTTCCTCCTTAAATGAGTAAACCCGCTCACCCTTTTATCACGCCCAGCGGCCTCATCTTCGCTATCTTGTCCGAGATCCCGGCTCTCTGGACTATGTCCACGACATCGGTAACATTTTTATACGCCTCGGAGACCTCTTCCTGCAAGGTCTCCCTCCCCGTGTACCTCACGATGATCCCCTTATCCGCCAGTTCGCGGACGATGGCTCTGCCCTTCGTCGCTTTTACGGCCGCCGCCCTTGAAAGAAGCCTTCCCGCGCCGTGACATGTGGAATAAAATGTCTCCTCGGCCTTTTCCGTCCCCGAGAGAAGATAGGAACACCTGCCCATGTCACCCGGTATTATGACCGGCTGTCCGGCCTTCCGGTAACATTCCGGTATTTCTTTATGCCCAGGCGGGAAAGCGCGGGTAGCGCCTTTACGGTGAACGCATAAGAGACGTTCTTTTCCGTCAATATTATATTTTTCAAGTTTAGCGATGTTATGAGCAACGTCATAAACAAGATGCATCCCCATCTTCTCGGGCTTTTCGCCAAACACTTTGCCAAAGGCTTTTCTCGCGAGATGTGTGATCACCTGCCTGTTCGCCCAGGCATAATTAGCGGCGGACCGCATAGCTCCCAAATAGGCCCGGCCCTCTTCGCTTTCGACCGGCACGCATGAAAGCTGCTTGTCCGGAACGCTTATCCCGAATTTGCCCAAGAGGCGCACCATGCTCTCGGCATAATCAGTGCAGATCTGGTGCCCCAGACCTCTAGAGCCTGTATGTATCATAACCGTTATAAGACCTTTCCGGATGCCGAACACCTCGGCGACATCGGGTTTATACACTTCTTCCACTACCTGCACCTCAAGAAAATGGTTGCCTGACCCCAATGTCCCCGACTGGTCCCGCCCCCGTTTATACGCCCTATCCGATACTTTGGATGGATCGGCGCCACTGATCGCCCCGTTCTCCTCGCACCTCGCGAGATCGCTTTCCCAGCCTAACCCTTTTTTAACCGCCCATTTCGCGCCTTTAGTGAGGATCTCCTTCTCTTCGTTGAAATCAACTTTGATATCGCCCGTAGACCCGACCCCGGTCGGGACTATCGAAAACAGAGTATCCACCAGTTCCTTGATCCTGGGTTTTACGTCCTTTTCCTCAAGATCTGTCCGTATAAGACGCACACCGCAGTTAGATACCACGAAATTATTGGCTATAAAATTATGCCCCTCGTTTGCCACCGTAAAATCATAAACATAGTCCTTGAATTCTATCTCTTCCATGGCGCGAATTTTATCCCATAACATCCCGGAAGCGCCCATGCCTTCCACAGCACGCGTTAAGAATTCATTAAATGTGACAGAACCTCGGTTTAGCCGCGGCTCGCCCTTTCGGCCTTCACGTGCCGACCTCTCCACAAAACGCATATTTACCGCGGATGAATCCACCATATCATAGATCGATCTCGTATTCATGCCAGCGGAAACTAGCTCTTTCACCCTGCTTTCCACCCGCGAGCGTTCCTTTATCACCGACTCTTTCATTTTGAGATATTGGACTGCCGCGCTGGAAAGCGTTTTTCTTTTTCGGTCATATTCAAAGCCTATCTTCGAATAAAGGTTAATTAAATTACGAGTTTTATTCGATAAAGCGATCCTTAGCCGCACCGAAGGCTCGCCTTTTTTCTTTTTATATCCGAAAGATACGCTTATTTTGTTCGTGCTCACGTTAAATTCACCAAGCATTTCGGATATGTCGGTAAAAAATTTTCTGCCGCTTTCAACAAATTCTTTCTCTTTATTCATGGATATGATCGGACAGTAAAAATTATATCCGTGCCCCGTCATGGTTTTTGGAGACGACATTTCCGCGCCAAAAAAACCCGCCAAGAAAAGTCTTTTTTGCCATAAAGAACATTTTTTTATCCAGGCAGGGACTCGAAAGTCCTGTTTTGTTTTATTCCCCAAAGGCGTGCCAAGAAGCGTTAATAGCGCCGCGAAAGCGCTTGAACCGACCTTACAGGAGAAGTTTTCTGCCGTGAACTCGTTCTCGCCTATCTTATGCGCTCTTGTCCTCGCGTATACTTTTGAACATAAAAACCCTATTTCCCCCACGTCATGCCGTATCTCTTCAAGATCCGGTTTTGGGCCGTAAAAGGAGACGGTGCCTTTTCCTCTCCCCCTGTTAAAAAAGATATGCCCGTCGCCTAAATTGTATCCCATGATCTTTAAAATATATTTTAGCTGCGGCGAATCGTAACGTAGAGGCAAGAGCCGCCTCTTTTTTAATTGCGCGATGATCTGTTCCGCCCCGCTCCCCCTTGAATCTTTGCCTATACTGAAAAGAAATTTGGCAATATCCTTTTCGGTCAATATCACCTCTTTGGAAGGTTCTTCATATGGAACGCCCTCAAACGGATACACCGCGATCTCGTCATCGATCCCCAACCGGCCGGCCGGCATCATGCCTTTATGGGTCCAGAAAGGGTGATCTTCGGTAACGACTATTTTAT
>CAZOMD010000065.1:0-4527 GCA_964580895.1 uncultured Planctomycetia bacterium
CGATCAACGAAAAGGTTCAAAAAGAAAGTATATTTATAGCTGATCTGGTATCGGAAATACGTAAGGTCATAGTCGGGCAGGATTATCTGATAGAAAGGCTCTTGGTAGGGCTTCTGGCTAACGGGCATGTGCTTATAGAGGGGGTACCCGGGCTGGCGAAAACGATGTCGGTAAGGGTGCTTGCCGCGGCTATTAATACGCGTTTCCAGAGGATACAGTTTACACCCGATCTTTTGCCGGCCGATCTTATCGGGACCCTTGTTTATAATCCAAAAGAAGGCACTTTTACCACTAAAAAAGGGCCCCTATTTTCCAATATCATTCTTGCGGATGAAATAAACCGCGCGCCCGCTAAAGTCCAAAGCGCTCTTTTGGAGGCGATGCAGGAAAGGCAGGTAACTATCGGGGAGAATACTTTTCCGCTTGACGAACCTTTCCTTGTTCTGGCGACACAGAACCCCATAGAGCAGGAAGGGACATACCATCTCCCGGAAGCCCAGGTGGACCGTTTTATGCTCAAGATAAATATCGGCTATCCGAATAAAGAGGAAGAGCTGAAGATTCTGCGCCGCATGGCTGTTACCGACAGGGTCATGAGCGTAAATCCCGTAGTGCAGCCCGAGAAAATACTTAACGCCAGGAAAGTTATTAATGACATATACATGGATGAAAAGATCGAAAGATACATCGTTGATATAGTTTTTGCGTCAAGAGAGCCGCGTAACTACGGCATAGAGGACCTGGAAGGTCTTATCGATTACGGCGCGAGCCCCCGTGCCAGCATAAATCTCGCGCTTGCCGCCAAGGCATACGCTTTTATAAATCACAGGGGATATGTCACTCCGCAGGATGTGAAATCGATAGGGCCGGATGTCCTCCGGCATAGGCTTATTCCCAGTTATGAGGCGGAAGCCCAGGACAAGACTTCGGAAGACATAGTAAAAAGGATATTGGAAGAAGTGGAAGTGCCGTAATCCGGTTTGCCGGTTTAACAGTTTAACGGTCAAAAGGTCGAAAGTCTAAAGGTCAAAATGTCTAAACATCTAAGAACCGAAAGGTTAAAAGGTTTATTTTGGGTCTTAGACTTTCGGACGTTAGACTTTGGACTTTTCACGGTACTCTACACGCTAAGGTAACGATGATACCCAAAGAGATTATACAAAAGATACGCAGGATACAGATAACTACTTCCCGTAAGGTGACCGATGTTTTCGCGGGACAGTACCAGAGCGTTTTTAAAGGCGTCGGTATGGAGTTTGACGAAGTCCGGGAGTATCTGCCCGGCGATGATATAAGATCGATAGATTGGAACGTTACCGCGCGCATGGGGCATCCATACATAAAAAAATTCGTTGAAGAGCGGGAACTTACGATAATGATCCTTCTCGATGTTTCCATGTCCTGCCGTTTTGGGACATCCAGCCGCATAAAGAACGAGCTTGCCGCGGAACTCTGTTCGGTGATAGCGTTCTCCGCTATCCAGAATAATGACAAGGTCGGCATGGTCACTTTCACCGATACGCCTGAAAAATTTATCCCGCCGAGAAAAGGCAAAAGGCATGTTTTGCGGGTCGTTCGGGAGGCCATATACAACAAGCCAAAAGGGAGCAAGACCGATATTAACGCGGCTCTTGAATTCCTCCACAGGGTCACCCCAAGGCGCACGATCACGTTCCTTGTTTCGGATTTCTTTTCGGCGGATTTCAGGAAGACACTGGCTATAACTAACAAACGGCACGATGTTATAGCGGTAACTATAACCGATCCGGCGGAAATAGAATTGCCGAGGGCTGGTATAGTCAAGCTGCACGATGCCGAGACGGGAAGGCCGTACACCATCGACACATCGAACGAAGTGACGAGAGATATTTACAAGCGATTGTCCGAGAAGCGGATAAAAGAAAGGGATATATTGTTCCGTTCGGTTAACGTGGATTCAATAGACATAAGGACTGACAGCCCTTACGCCGAGCCGCTTGTCAGGTTTTTCCGCATGAGGGAAAGAAGGCTAGCGAGAGATTAAATTGCGAGAGGCATTAAGACTAAATATGATAGGACGCGCTAAGCATCACAAGTTGGTCTTTGCTCTAATAGTACTCGGCTTTATGATGCCGGGAGGAGAGGTCTTTGCCCGGGACGAGAAGACATCCGGCATGGTAGAAGTGACCGCGAAGGCCGATAAGGAAAAACTGCATATCGGGGACAGGGTGACCCTGGATGTTGCCGTCCGCGCCGCGCGCGGGTATGAGATATCTTTCCCTGAAAGGCCGGTTGAAACCGGGGATTTCATTTTTGTGGGATCAGAGCCTATAAAAGGCTGGCTAGGGAAACGCGGCGGCGCCGGGCATAAATATATCGTTACGATAAATAAACTTGGGACGCAGGTACTCCCTCCGGTAAGCGTTAAATATCGAACTCGCGGAGAAGGATCCTGGAGTACATCCGAAACTGAGGGAGTGCCGCTTGAGGTAGTCAGCCTTCTTAAGGGTGATGAGACCGATATTCTCGACATCAAAGGGCTCGCGCGCGTAAGATGGTCCGGGTGGTGGAAATACCTTGTCGCGGGGCTTTTACTTGTGACCGCGGGGATAATATATTCGGTGTATAGAAGAAAAATGGTTCCCGCGGCTTCTTCGGTAGAGGAAAGGTCCGCGCATGAGATAGCGTATGAAGAATTGTCGAAGCTGAGAGCGCTTGATCTTCCGGGGGAAGGTCGCATAAACGAATATTACGTGATATTGTCGGATATTGTCAGGCATTACCTTGAGAGAAGGTTTTCCGTCCGCGCGCCGGAGATGACCACCGAAGAATTCCTTGATATCCTTAAAAAGTCAAAGGTGATGGAGAATCCCCATAAAGAGCTTCTGAAGGAATTTCTTTCGCAGTGTGACATGGTCAAATTCGCTAAATACGGTCCCAGGCCGATAGAAGTGATAGACAGTTTTAACGCTGCCGAAAAACTTGTGGACCAGACTAAGATAGTTGAGGAGAAACCCGAGACATGATGCGGTTCGCTAATCCCTGGGTATTGTTTTTTTTGGTCTTGATACCGGGCGTGGTATTCCTGGCGGAGAGGTTTAAGGACCGGAACCAAAGTTCTTTCCGCTTTCCATATCATGGCCTTGTTTCGGGGATAAAACCGGCTTTGAAAGTGCGGTTATCTGAACGTTTGATTTACATGCGCGGCGTGATGCTTTTTCTGATAATACTTGCCGTCGCGCGTCCCCAAGCAATCCTCGAAGAGACGAAGATCTATGTTGAAGGGATAGACATAGTGCTCGCCGTCGACGCTTCAGGCAGTATGAGGGCCATGGATTTCGAGATAGCCGGTAAAATGGTCGATAGGCTTGAAGTCGTAAAAGATGTCGTCGAGGAATTCATCGGGAAGAGGCCGAACGATCGTATAGGGCTGGTTGCGTTTTCAGGCATGGCCTATACGATATGTCCTATCACGCTCGACCATGACTGGCTTGAAAGCAATCTCGAAAGGGTCCAGATAGGCATGATCGAGGACGGTACGGCCATAGGGTCCGCCATAGCCGCTTCTCTCAATAGAATCAAAGAAACAGAGGCGAAAGACAAAATCATTATATTGCTTACGGACGGGCGCAATAACGCTGGCAGGATACCTCCAAAAGCCGCCGCCGAAGCCGCGAAGGCCCTTAACGTCAGGATATACACGATCGGCGCCGGGAAAAAAGGGCTTGCGCCTTATCCTGTTAAGAACATGTTCGGGGAAACGGTGTTAAAACCCATAGAGATCGAAATAGATGAGAAACTTTTGAAGGATATAGCTGATATGACGGGCGGTAAATATTACAGGGCGACGGACACTGAATCCCTTAAGAAGATATACGATGAGATAGACAAACTGGAGAAGACCCCTATGGAAGAATCGGGATATAACATTTATAAGGAACTTTTCCCGATCTTCCTGGTCCCCGCGCTGGGCATCTTACTTATCGAGGTAATACTGTCGAATTCATTCCTGAGGAGGCTGCCTTGAGGTTCGGTGCCATGAATATAGCGTCGTGGTTATGGCTCGTCGCGGGATTAGCGGTCTTTTTCATCTTGGCGAGACGTTCAAGGGGAAAGGCTGTCAGACGGTTCGCGGAAGATAAGCTTTCCGCCGAGATCGGAGGCTCGTTTGACGGGAGAAAAAAGAACATCAAAGACGTCATCATAACAGCGGCGGTCCTATTCATGATACTGGCGCTTATGCGGCCCCAATGGGGATTCCAGTGGCAGGAAGTAAAGCGTCAAGGGCTGGATATCCTTATAGCGCTTGACGCTTCGAAAAGCATGCTGGCTGAAGATGTTTTGCCGAACAGATTAGAGAGAGCGAAACTCGCCATCAGGGACCTTGTAGGCAAGTTGCGCGGCGACAGGGTGGGTCTTATTGTTTTTTCCGGGACAGCTTTTCTCCAATGTCCGCTTACGTCGGATTATAACGGGTTCCTTCTCCGCCTGGGTGATGTCGACGTGCGCAGCGTCAGCGGCCATCTCTCGGTCAACTCGTGCGGCGGC
>CAZOMD010000065.1:4537-11078 GCA_964580895.1 uncultured Planctomycetia bacterium
GGGGATGATGTCGACGTGAACAGCAGGCCTGTCGGAGGGACGAATAGAACCAGGGGGCTTTATACGGCCATGGGAGGGTATGAAAAAAAAAAAAAAAAACATAAGATACTCGTTATGATCACCGACGGCGAGGATCTTGAAGGTGGATTTGAAAAAGCTGTCGAGAAGGCCAAAGAAAAGGCTGTCGCGATCTACGCCGTGGGGATAGGGTCAAAGGAAGGAGAGCTTATTCCGATAAAGGACGAAAAAGGCAAGATAGACTTTATGAAGGATAAGGAAGGCAACGTTGTAAAGACCAGCCTTGTCGAAGAGAAGCTTCAGAAGGCGGCTATCGAAACAGGGGGCATCTATGTAAGGGCGACAGGCGCGGAATTCGGACTGGATTTTATTTATGAGGAAAAGCTTTCCAAACTTGAGAAAGAGGAGTTTAAAAGTAAGATGGAAAAGAGGTATCACGAGAAATTTCAGTTCCCGCTCGCGGTTGCGCTACTCTTTCTTTTCGTAGAGCCGTTAATAGGCGAAAGAAGGGGAAGAGGTCTATGAGAAACGCGGGCATCAACCCGAAACTCGCGGTTTTAGCGGTATCCGTCACATGTATGTTTTTGTGCCATGCCGCCGCCGGAGCCGGCATTGGGAATAGCGCGTCTCGGGCGGAGAAGCACTTTAAAGACGGGAAATACACGGAAGCCTTAAGCGAATATGAGAACGCTATTTCTCGCGACCCGGCTGAGGCTATTTTGCAATACAATAAAGCCGTTACCCTGTACAAAAAAACCGATTTTAAAGAGGCCCATGGGACTTTTATGAGCGTGCTCGCGACGGGGGAAGAGACCTTAGAACAAAGGACGTTCTATAACATGGGGAACACACGGTACCGTATCGGGGAAGCTGCCGAGAAAACTGACCCGAAAAATGCCTTGAAGAAATACCGGGAAGCCCTAAAATACTATGAGAGGGCCATCGAGCTTGACCCAGATGATCTTGATCCAAAATTCAACTACGAGCTCACCGAAAAAAAGGTAAAGGAATTGGAACAAAAGACCAAGCCTGAGGATAAGAAAGAGGAAAAGAAGGACAAGGACGAGAAAGATAAAAAGGATAGCGGCGGCCAATCTGAGCAAAAAGACGAAAAGAGCGGGACGGGACAAAACGCCGGCGAGGAAAAGAAGGAAGACCAGGAAAAGCCGGAGGAAAAAGAAGAAAATCCGGCTGAAGAGAACGAAAAAAAGGAAGAGGAAAAGGACAAAGAAGGGGAACCAGCCCAGGACGAGCTTGAGGAGCAACAGGAAGAGGATGAGCCCGAGGAGCAGGAAGGGGCCGATCTTCCCCATGAAGGCGGCCAAAAAGAAAGTCCTGCCGGCGGACTGGAGCAGCATATACCCGGTCAGATGAGCCAGGAAGAGGCTGAGAATATTTTACGCGGCCAGGAGGAAGAAGAGGATAATCTGCGCGCGGACATGAAGGAAAGAAGAAAAGGCGGATATCCGGTCGTTATAAAAGACTGGTAAAAAATTATATTATGAAGCGACGATCTGTTTTTTTGCTATTTATTTTGGTCATATTTTTCGCGGGATTTTCCGCCGCGGAAGACCCGCGTTTGGAGGCGTCACTTGAGGCCGGCAGGGTAACATCCGGTAATCCGCTCTATCTTTACATAACTTTTTACGGCGCGCAGGATGTGGACCGTCCGGAAGTTCCTCCCGTATCGGGGCTTCAGATGTCATACCGCGGGCCTACCACTAAAATGTCAGTTATTAACGGCAAGGTTTCCCGGTCCATTACGCATACTTTTCTTATTTTGCCTCTAAAAGAGGGGGAATACATGGTGGGTCCGTTCTTTGTGGACCATGATGGCAAGGTCTTTCGGTCCGACGCGGTAAGGCTTGTAGTTACGGCTTCTCCGTCAAGCCCAGCGGGTCCGCCGGCGACGCCGCCGGCCCTTTCATCCGGGGCGGAGCCTGACGCCTCGGGGGCGTATGAAAGCGAGAATATCTTTCTTATCATGGAGATAGATAAACGGACGATGTATCTCAACGAGATTGTTCCTGTTAATATAAAACTTTATGTGAGGGAGAGTGGACTTAGGGATATAGAATACCCGTTTTATCAGCACGAGGGTGTCTCAACGACCGAATTCGTGGAACCCGAACGTACCCGGGAGTTCTATAAAGGCGGCCAATACGACGTCTTGGTCTTCCGGCAGAATATTATAGGCATACAGGAAGGGGATTTTGTTATAGGGCCGGCGAAACTTAATTGTAAGCTGATGGTAAGAGAAACGACCGCGCGAAGACGCTCCTCTATCTTCGGACGCAGTGTTTTCGACGACGACTTTTTCAATAACATGTTCGATTACAGGGTGGTGCCTATCGAGCTTAATTCCGGCAGCGTTCCTATTACCGTTCTTCCTTTTCCGAAAGAAGAGCGTCCGGCGGATTTTGAGGGCGCTGTGGGGAGTTTTTCCCTTAATGTCGATATCAACCCCAAGACAGTTAATGTGGGAGACCCGATTGTCGTGCGCATGTCCGTTCGCGGGAATGGGGACCTCGGCACTGTTTCGGTGCCAAAAATAATAACGGGGGAGAAGTTCAAGACATATGAGCCGCATAGTACGACCAAGGATAACACTAAAATATACGAACAAATACTTATCCCAAAGTCCGCGGATGTGAAACAGACACCCGAGGTCAGGTTCAGTTATTTCAACCCTATCGAGGAAAGATATAAGACCGAGGTCAAGGGACCGTTTCCGATAGAGGTGACGGAAAAAGCCGGCGAGGCGAGTACCGTACAGATAGTATCGATGCCCGGCGTCGAAGAGACCTTTTACCCTCAGGAGGAGTTGGGACAGGATCTTATCTTTATTAAGGAGGATCTCGGCAAGGCCAAAAGGAAGGGCCAATATCTTCGCAATAGTCCGGTTTTTTGGGCGGGGCAGTTCGCGCCATTTGTTCTCGTGTCCGTGTATTATGTGCGACGCCGAAAAGAGGAAAGGATCCGTACCGATAAGCGGTACGCGCGGTTTCTTAAAGCCCCGCATAGGGCCAGGAAAGAACTCGCGAGGGCGAAGGCGCATCTCTCGAAAAATGAGATGATCCCGTTCTACGACGCCGTATTCCGGGCGCTTCAGGATTATCTGGGGGGCAAGTTCAATATCCCGAAAGGCAACGTAACGGTCCCGGGTCTTGTGGAAAGGTTGTCGTCAGCGGAGTGCGACAGCGCTATTTTGGAGGAACTTAAGGATATACTTGCGAAGTGCGAGATGGCCCGATATGCCTCGACCGTAGCCGGCAAAGAGAGCGCCGAGAGCATGCTTGAAAACGTAAAAAAGATCATCGATCATATAGAAAAACTGAAAGTGTGATGATACGGATATGAGATATGGTAAAATATATGTCATTTTTGCGCTGGTCCTTTTGACGGGCGCGTATTCCATGGCTTGGGGGACGGGTGCCTTTTCAGCGAGGCCGGAAGAAGAGATAATGGCGGTTTTTTCCAAAGCCAACGCCCTATATGAAAAGGCGAATTACGACGAAGCCGCGGCGGAGTATGAAAAAGTACTCGAGGCGGGATACGAGAGCGGGCCGCTGTATTACAACCTGGGAGGGGCGTATTTCAAGGCCGGGAAACTGGGGAAGGCCATCCTCAATTATGAAAGGGCCGCTAACCTGATACCCCGCGACGCCGATCTAAAGACAAACCATAACTTCGCGAAAATAAGGATAAAGGCCAGGGTCTTGCCGCGGAAAAGTTTCTGGGATTATAGACCGATCAGGGTATATTACGGCAGCCTGACGGCGGATGAGATCACGCTCATCGCCTCGTTCCTGTACATAATGGGGCTTTTATTATTGACGGTTTATTTAATGTTGCCGATCAGGCGATGGTACCACCTTGCGGCTTTGGCCCTGGTATTCTTTTCTGCCGGGTTTAACGCGTATCTCGTTTCGCGTAAAATAGTTTCTTCCGGAAGGGACGCTATCGTTACCGTTTCAAAGGTGGATGGCTTTTTCGGGCCTTTTGATTCGGCTACTAAATTTTTTACGTTGAACGAAGGGATGAAAATAACCGTGCTTAAAATGAAAGACGATTGGCTCAAGATAAGACGGCTTGACGGGAAGACCGGTTGGATCAGAAAACTCGCGGTGGAAAGGATATCGGCCCCTTCGCCAGTCGCTTAAAAATGATATGGGCCGGGCCGGTAGATCAGTAAAGGCGGCAGTCGATAATGTCTATGACCTTAAGGGAAAAACTAAAAAAAGAAGTGTTGCTCCTTGACGGCGCGTTCGGGACTTACGCACAGTCTCTGGGTGTGGGGGAATTGTCTATAGACTCGAAGCCGGTGAGCATGGAGTACCTCTCGCTCGAACGGCCGGACTTGGTAAATAAGATACACTGCGACTATTTTTCCGCCGGCGCGGATGCCGTTGAAACTAACACCTTCGGCGGTAACGCAATAAAGCTCGCGGAATACGGCATGTCTGATAAAGTGTATGAGCTCAATCTCGCTTCGACCAAGATCGCGCGTTTAGCCGCGGATGAATTTTCTCTCCATGCCGGCCAGAAATATGTGATAGGGACAATAGGGCCTACCGGCAAATTACCCTCGTCAAGCGATCCCATGCTAGGGAATATAGGGTACACGGAGGTCAAAGAGGTCTTTTATGAGCAGGCGTTGGGAATAATAGACGGCGGGGCGGACGCGCTTTTGATAGAGACCGGACAGGATCTTTTGGAGATGAAGGCCGCGATTAACGGCGCTAAGAAAGCCCTGCGTGAAAAGCGAAAGGACCTGGTCTTGATGGCGCAGTGTACCCTCGCCAATAACGGCCGGATGCTTTTAGGGACGGAAGTCTCCGCGGTCATGGCGGTCATGGAACATCTGTCGGTAGATATCCTGGGCCTGAACTGCAGTACGGGCCCCCTTGAGATGGAATCCGCCATAAATTTTTTGAGCTGTAATTTTTCGGGATACGTTTCATGCGTGCCGAACGCGGGATTGCCGATATGTATCGAAGAAAGAACGGTATACCCTCTTAAGCCGGATGAGATGGCCGATATACTCGGGCGTTTCTGCCGAAAATACAGGATAGACGTTATCGGGGGATGTTGCGGGACCACGCCGGAACATATCCGCATGATCAGGGAGAAGATACAGAAAGGGCGTAAGGCGTACGCCGCCTCGGCGAATTTTTGCGCGAGTTTCTATAAAGGGTTCGATCTTGCCGGGGCTAAACGTCCCATAAAGGTCGGAGAGAGGCTGAATTCGCAGGGGTCTAAACGCATGAAGGAACTTCTTAAGGCGGAAGACCATGACGGTATCGTCGAGATCGGGAAAGAACAGGAAAGGCTTGGGGCGGAGATATTGGATCTATGCAGTGTTTTAACCGAGAGGAATACCGAAAAAAGAGATTCCGGTATCCTGACGAGGAAAATAGGGGAAAGTGTCCCTCTCCCGCTAATGTTCGATTCAACGGATATCGATGTCATAGAGACATGCCTTTTGAACTATCCCGGCACGGGGTTCATAAATTCGGCTAATCTTGAGGATGGGGGGAAAAAGGCCAGCGGCATATACAGCCTCGCGGCCGAACATGGCGGGTTTGTAGTGAATCTTGTGATCGACGAGAGGGGTATGGCCGTTACCCCGGAACGTAAACTGGAAATAGCCGAAAAACTTTACAAGATAGCCACAGAGGGGCACGGCCTCTCGCCCCGCAGGCTATTGTTCGATATGCTTACTTTCTCGCTTGGGACGGGGGAGAAAGCTTACGCGTCTTCCGCGGCCGATACCATTGAGGCTATAAAGCGTTTGAAGAAAAAATATCCGGAGGTGCTTGCTATCCTGGGGATCAGTAACGCCTCTTTCGGTCTTAATAAAGAGGCGCGGCGAATAGTTAACATGGTGTTCCTTGACAGCGCCGTCGAAGCCGGGCTTGACCTGGCGATAGTGAACCCGGCGGAATATGCGGCAAGGGGCAGGATCTCGAAAAAAGAACGGATGTTGGCCGAGGACCTCATATTTAACCGGCGTGCCGACGCTTTAGAAAGACTGATAGAGCATTGTTCGTCCGAGAAAGGACACAAAAAGGCCGGAACTATAACTGAGAAAGATGACCGGAGCTTATCGGTCAAAGAGAGAATAAAAAAATGCGTTCTCGAGAGGAACAGGGCCAAAATAATCCCGCTCCTCGATGAGGCGCTTACGAGTATGCCGGCGGATGTGATCCTTAACGATGTTCTTATGGACGCGATGAAGGTAATGGGCGACCGTCTGGAAGAAGGCTCGACGGTACTTCCCTACGTTTTGCAGTCGGCCGAGGTCATGCGCAAGGCCATAGAACATCTGGGAAAGTTCCTTACGCGTGAAGGATCCGGTATCCGCGGCAAAATACTCCTTGCCACTGTTTTGGGCGACGTCCACGATATCGGGAAGAACCTCGTCAAGATGATATTGGAGAATAACGGATTTTCCGTGATAGACCTGGACAAACAGTTGCCCGCGGGGGTTATCTTCGAAGAGGCCCGAAAAAACCAAGTC
>CAZOMD010000066.1:0-10767 GCA_964580895.1 uncultured Planctomycetia bacterium
AATGAGCGTCCCCGCGAGAAGCATGGCGGGTTCGCTCTTACCAAGCCGAAATGGCGTAAATCTTTACCAAGGACTGAACTGTTACGGGAAACACGCCCTTTACTCTTGATTATGCCGATGCCCTATATTTGATCTGAAGCCCACCTTCTTTAACCTCGTTCGCCAAAAGGGGCTCTTGGCCCCATAGGTTTTCTTCATTGGCTTTATGCAGAACGTCTTGCTATAATCTATCGATGGACATTAAAGACATATTATCAAAAGAACTTGGCATAAACCGGCTTACGGCGTCTTCCTTAAGAGAAACTATAGCGCGCCGTTATGATCCCCTCTCCGACGCCGAGAAAAGGCGTATAAATCACGAGATCGCCCACAGCGCCATAAAAGCCGCGAGAGCCGCCGGGCTCAGGAAAAGATCCGCCGGCGCTGGGAAGACAGGTTCTTTAACAGACACTAATGTGCTGGGGATAAACCACGTCGGGCCTCTTGATGTCACGATCGAATGGAAAACCGGACCGGACGGCACTCTGGGCCTGGCGGGATGCCGCGTGGACGCGGGCGGAGACCAGGTCAACGTATCGAAGGTATTCAGCCATTTCGATGAGAATATCGCGCTGGTGGCTCTGGCGGGAAAAAAGGGCGGGGAGATCACGGACGAATGGGAAAGAAATTTTTTAAATAAACGCGTGATCCCCGCGCTGATCCGCGCCGAGCGGGAAGATCAACCGGTCGCGGTCTATAATATGATCGACGGCGATACTCTTCCCGGGATGTTCGGATGGGCGGATGAACTATCAAAAGAAACGGTAGATAATATCAACCGGGAAGCCCTGACGATGCTCGAAGCGATGTTTAAAGGCGGTTCGGATAACACCTGGATGGTCATTTCGGCGGGCGGGCCCGTAAGATACAACAGGGACCTCGCCTATTACGCGGCGCTCGTAAAACAAGTGAAGAAAAAATATCGGGACCAGGTTAAGTTACTGATCGATTTCAAGTTCGTGTCCGGCCCCGATGAGGCCATGTCGGTCTTGGAAATTCCAAGAGAAACGCCTCAGGATATAATTAAACCGAACTTGGAAGAATTTATACAGATCCTGGCCGCGAGCGGTTTGGCGGGAAAAGGCTCCCTTAGCAGGGACACAATCACCAAAGAAGCTGTCAAAACATACGCGATGAAATTGAGGGCCAAATATAATCTTCTGGGTGTGCTTGTCTCAATGGATAGGTCCGGGCTAATACTCGTTATGCGGGATAGGATCATTAAGGAAAAAGGCGTCAAAATAGTGCAGGCATGTCACACCGCCGCCGGCGATTCGCTTAAAGCGGGAGTTCTTTACGCGCTTTCCCGGGGAAGATCATTCGAAGAAGCCGTGCATACCGGGAATCTTTTCGGGGCAGGAACGGCTTCCATGGAAGGCTCCCGGACCGTCACGCCGGAGGTGCTCGCCAAAATAGAGGCCCTCGCTCGCGCGCAAAATGTCGTGCCGGAAGTGGAATATCTGGCGGCTAAATAGGTAACGTCCCCGTTTACGTCCCCGCTTATTACATTCACTCTCCACTGGTACCGGTTGCCCGGGAGCTTGTTTGGCCTTGACCTTCCCCATTTTAGTGGACGTTCTGTAAAAATGGTAACGACAGGCTAGCCTGTCGTTCGAACTCAACCGGGCTCAAGTTACCGAGCGTAGAATGAGCCCTTTTTCGGGGGAAGATCACTTTCATCAATCCGTTCCGCTCCCCCTTTGTGTTTTTTGATCTGCCTTCCGGCTTAGTTTTCGAGACAAATAAATGTCTGTCCCTGTTTACTTAGCTTTTACTATTTTCAATAAATAGTCTCTGATGGCTTGAACTGTAGCGTCTTTGACCGCGGAAGGACTTTTGGCGATCCACATAGTAAATCGGTATAACTCATACGGGTCTTCATAAATCCATTTGCCGTTTTTATAAAGTAAGAGAAGCAGCGTAGTGATAGCGACTCTTTTGTTCCCGTTCATAAACGGATGGTTTTTGATCATCAGATAAAACAATACACCAGCTTTATCAAGTAAAGTTGGATACGGGGATTTCCCTTCAAATTTTTGAAAAGGTATGGCAAGACAGCTCTCCAGTTTCCCCGGGAATCTACTGGCGAAATCCGGAATAGGCTCATTAAAGCTTAACCTTTCTTTTGCGAGCTTATGAGCCAGGTATTCTACTTCTTTAATCGTTATTTCCTTCATCTTCTTTCGCCAAAAGTTTTATGACTTCTCCATATTCAGCTAACGTTTTTTTTATAACATCACCGATTAGATTTTTATCCTCGTCCTTTAGTTTCCCCCTAAGGGTTCTCACCATAGCGCGTTGTGGAATGGCATAGTTCCTTCCTATCTTAATAGCTTCAATTTCACCTTTCTTAACCTTGTTATAAACAGCCATTCTGGTTATTCCAAGAAGCCTAGCGAACTCCGGTATAGACAGATATTCTTTTTTCGGTTCTTTTTTGTCCATAAGCCACCCTCTATGCCGCTTTAGTCAACCCACGTCTACCCCCGGCTTATAAGAGCCGGGCATGTTCACGATTGATCCCGAGCGGCGTCTTCCCCGGTCTAAAGACCGGGGCTCAGCGCCGCGAGGGGTAATCTAAATACAAGTGTACAATGATCGCTAAGTATACTTATGTATACTTAAGCATGCGTAGTGCGTTGAAGTATACTTGTGTATACCTATCATAATAAGTATACATAGTTGTTCTAGCTTGTCAAGTCATAGGATAACATCAGTCAAGCCAATTTTCAAGTTTAACAGCGGGTACCAAATCAATCCCACACCTGCTTTAAAATCAATCTCATACCTGCTGTTTTTTTGATCCCACACCTGCCGTTTGGCCTAAATCCTCTTTTCCTCTTTTTACTCGTACTTCCCGGTGGAGATATTCGGGACGTTTCCGGTTTTATTCATAGACCTGTATTTTTTTGCTCGGAAGTTCTGTCCCTGATCCGTCCCCAAGTGAGAATATTTATTTGTTATTTCTAATTTCGATGCCTGACCCTCTTGTGTGTTTTCACCCTTTTCTTCTTTTAATCGCACCGACACCCAACAGTCCTATCCCGAACAAAGTCATTGTGGCAGGTTCGGGGACAACTGATTCGGCCCCAGGAATTACGATTGCTTTTGCTTTGAATATTTCGTAATCATTTCCATCATAAGCATGCCACGTAATGTCATTAAAATCATTTAACACCGGAGACCGTTCATCATAATTTGGACTATTTGTCACGTTATATACATCTTTCCCGTCATAAAAAAATATGTCCCAATTATTCTCATCGTTCGCTGCCCAGGCGACTTTCCCACTGCTGTTAATTGTTAGCACATCATCAAAACTATTTCCTATACCGTAATCTGCAATCATAGCGGTTAAGCCGGTTAAGGCGTCATAATAATATATCCTTTGGCCATCATTTGTAGGAAAGACAATATTGCCGTTGTCACCTATCATTGGATAAAAATCTACATATGGACTGCTCGGAATAGCCGATACCGTTCCGCTTGAATAATCATAGGAGGCTATATCTCCTTTTCCCCACACTAGATCTCCTGCCGCATTGATCCATGGATATTCATCGGCGGAACCTGAAGTAGGATTTGGCAAAGAGATCGTGGTTTTCTTTACCGCATCATAATATTTTATGCCCCCACTGCTAGAACGCCAAGCTATGTTGCCATTATCGCTTATGCGGCCTTGTATCCCTGAACTATTTGGCACAGGAGCTGTTACGCTGCCATTATAAAACATAATCGGTCCTTCTTCGAAGACCACATGCCCGCTCGCGTTTATGTACGGCCTTTTTGAGTCCACTGAACTATTTGATATTTGTTTTATCGCCCCATCATAGATAAAAATATCCCCGTTAGCATTCTGACCATTTATTAGACTTGACCAAACAACATTTCCATTATCGCTTATGAATGCATCGTAATCGGCATAAAGATTGTTTGTGATCTGCGTTGAAGTGTTCCCATCATAAAGATAGATCTCAAAGGTTGGACCCTTACGGTAATCGCCCGCTGCCACAGATACCCCGCCGGACCAGGCTACTTGTCCACCGGAATTTATAGTCGGAAAATAATCATCAATTCCATTATTTGTTATCTGATCAACTTTCCACTCCCATGCTACTGCATTAGATGCGCTAGATATCAGAGTTACCATGACCATACACAATATTAGTTTCTTCATCTCTCCCTCCGTAGGCACAAAAAAAAAAAAAAGGACAACCCTCTTATCTGAGAATCGCCCTTACATAAAATTGCTACAACGCTTTATTCCTCCCACTCCGTTATGGTAGTAAGATCCATTACTCTATGCACTTAACAAGCATAAATCGTGCCAAAATAATGTGCATAAAAGTATTAATAACGTTGGGATTTTGTATACTAATTTGTACGGGGTGATATGAAAATATACTTTTTATAATCCTATCGCCAATAGCGTTCGGGACGTTTCCGGTTTTATTCATAGACCTGTATTTTTTTGCTCGGAAGTTCTGTCCCTGATCCGTCCCCAAGTGAGAATATTTATTTGTTATTTCTAATTTCGATGCCTGACCCCTTAATCCCTCTATCATCTTTGCTAATATAGTGGTAAAATTAGGCGAAGGGGCGATATGATAGAACTTTTTTCAAGCATGTTTGGTCTTAAGCTCGGCAGCTTTCTGACAAACCTTTATCAGGACAGCATTGTCATCTATACCCAGCTAATATGGAGATCTCTCTTTGTTGCGTCTCTTGTTTTTGTTGCTTGGCGTACTTTTCAAAAAGAGAAAAGCGAACATGCCAAAACTGCCCAGCTAACACTGGTGCTTATCCTGATAGTACTTTGCACCTCAACCCTTGGGGCTCTTTTTGACTTGGCATATCCAGTTGTTTCTAGCGGACGGATTGAAAAAACTGAAAAAGATTTCGTGCCAACTGAAAATGGACATTATCAAATCAATCTAGGCCACAGAATCGAGGATGTCGATGTGTTCTTCACCTCGTATAATGTAAACGGCAGACATAGCGCCCGAACAAATTGGGTTAAACATGTTGATTATTTTTTCAAGGACACTTACATTGAATCCAGACACAGTTTCAACAACAATATTCCGGCTTCGCACACAATAATTTACCGTTACCGGACTTGGTTCTGGATTTTTTTCAAGCAGCAGCAAAAGGCACAGCAAAGTCTTCAGCGTTAAATCCCACCCTGTGCAAAGAAGCTATGGGTCAGGCATCAAAATTAGAAATAAGACTTTTGTAAGCGTTCAGGACGTTTCCGCTTTTATTCATAGCCCTGTATTTTTTTGTTTGGAACCCTGTCCCCGATTTTATTCCCCGGCCTGTCCCTCTCCCACTTAGTCCTATATCCATTACTTATATCTTCTTATCCGCGATAAGTAAAGGACAAAAACGGGGAGATTAGAAATTAGAGATTTGGGCGTCGATCACGCGCACCGGGAGTGCGCGGAAGGGTATGGTGCATACTTTGAAAATAAAATATCATGAAAATGATATCTCCAGCTCTTTCCCCAAAGCCTTGGCGATCCTCTTAAGGGTCACGATATTGTAGTTCTCGTAATTACCGCTTTCATACCTCGCGATAGCGGTTCTGCTGGTATGGACCCTTTTCGCCAGATCCGCCTGGGTCATATGATGCTTCCGCCTCAGCTCCGATATCTTCTCCCCTATCTCGAGGTTAGCGACGACTTCTTTATAAGCGGCCCTGAATTTCGGATCCTCCATTTTCCTGTCGTATATTGATTTTCTTTTCATCTCGATACCCCCGTGTTAATCGATATATTTTTCCCGTATCTCAATCGCCTTCTTAAGCTCATTTTTGTCGATCTTCTGTTTCTTCTTTTTGTACGCCGACGTAATTACAATCGTTTTCCCGATAAAGAAAAAGCAAAAGAAACGTTCCTGTTTCGGCTTGAAAACATATATCTTGCCCTCTTTATCCTCCAACCTGAATTTGGTTGTATCATATATCCTGCCCACATCCCCCATCCTTTTGGCCAGATACAATAGACCTGCCTGCGTTACGGTGTCGCATTGCTCAAAATACTCATAAACCTCCGAGAACCCGGCACTTTCGGCATGGAAATAAATGGAATAACAAGCGCCTTCATACAATAAGAACCTATCGTGTAGCTCCATGCCTTTTTCCCCCGTTTATAGTGTATCATATTTGATACATTATTCCAAGCCTGAACTCCCTATAAATATCTTAACGCAAAAATTACATTAATTTGTTATAGCGTATCATATTTGATACATCTATTTACATTTTTTTTAGACACTATGATATAACGCCTCTAAAATTTTGTACGTAATGGCCTGGGCATAAAACCGCCTCCTTCTTGTATCCTCCCATACTACTATAGACACAATAAAGAAGAGCTTTCTTTCAAATATTCTCTTATTTTTTGGCTATTGGGGCGGCGGCCCCATTTTCACGTCAGCAACAAGGAAAGGACAAAAACGGGGAGATTAGAAATTAGAGATTTGACCGCATCGGGTGCCGGGAAACCGTGTTATTCTTCCCTGTTACACTTACAGGTTCCCCGGTGCCGACACCAAGCTATGAGTGAATTGAGCAAACTGGAAACTTTGTTTCCAAGGTTTGCGAAATGAGCGAATAGCTGTCCCCCCTAGTTTTGCCGCGCCGGATCACTATGGGCAAAACTGGCAGGGGGGACACATTTGTCTAAAAAAAATGGGAAGAGAGTTTACTCTCTTCC
This sequence comes from uncultured Planctomycetia bacterium, assembly GCA_964580895.1. Lineage (GTDB taxonomy): Bacteria > Omnitrophota > Gorgyraeia > Tantalellales > Tantalellaceae > CAZOMD01. The sequence goes on from CAZOMD010000066.1 coordinate 6,759, forward strand.
CATTTTTAAGACAAATGTGGTGGAGGTGCCGGGATTCGAACCCGGGTCCATGAACCATAAACTAAGAGTATCTACATGCTTAGTTCACCTTTGGTCTTTTCCAGAGGCGCCCGGTAAACGGGGCGCTCTCTGGAGCATTCCCATAACCGCTCTTTGAGGCTAAGGGACGTCACCTCAAGAGCCCTTGATTGGTTAAGCTACGTTAGATGGCCAAGGAGCCAACTAAAGAGCTCGCCCCCGCTAAAGCGGGAACATTTAACGCACCCTCAGCCAAGATAGACTCGGCTTCGGCCACTGGATTGTAGTTTGCGTTTATTTGTTTCAGGTTTTTAAGAGGCCACCTGAACCCTCTGCATGCTGCCCAAAGCCCATAAGAACATGTCGAGTCCTGTCACCCCCGAAAATTTTGTGGAACAAAATTTCCGAAGTCCGCCAACGATCTGTGGCAGACGTTCAATTGTCCCTGCCTGCAGGCAGAGATTCTCGATTTTCTTCTCGTCTTACTCCGCTCGAGCTTTTTTCAAAGAACCGCTACCCCAAAATTCGGGGTTATCTATCTTTATATTTCAACGCACGGTCTATCTCTTTTTTAGCCTGTTTTTCTTTTATCGCCTTGCGCTTATCGTAAAGCTTTCTTCCTCGCGCCAGGCCTAATTCCACTTTAGCGTAGCCGCGTTTAAAATATACCTTGAGCGGCACTAAAGTATACCCCGCTTGGGTCAACTTCGCCACGATCTGCCTTATCTCGGACCCGTGCAGTAATAATTTCCGCGGCCTCAAGGGGTCATAGTCCTCGCGGGAGTACTCGTAAGGACTAATGTGCATATTCTCTAAAAAGAGCTCACCCTTCTCTATCTTGGCGAAACTTCCCTTTAAATTAGCCTTCCCGCCCCTTAAAGATTTTACCTCGTTGCCTTTAAGCTGAAGCCCCGCCTCAAATCCCTTATCGACGTAGTAATCCCTTAAGGCCTGCCGATTCGTGGTTACCGCTTGTTCCTTCTTTTCCATCGCTTTATATTTTATTACATCGGACCGGGATATACAAGGGCGCATATTATACACAAATATCCCTTTATTTTGCAAGCATTTCCGAGTATTTTGCTCATGTTGACGGTCCCTGCTATTTATAGTATAATCTGACCTGATCGTTACAGACGTGTCTTAAATGCGGGCGTGGCGGAACTGGCAGACGCGTATGGTTCAGGTCCATATGGAGGTAACTCCTTGGGGGTTCAAGTCCCTTCGCCCGCACCAATAAAAAGCCCCAACATATGTTGGGGCTTTTTATCTACCCTCGCCTGTCATGGGGCTTCTTCTACCCAATAGCCTCTTTATGCGTAACAAGCCGTATATCGTTCGCCTGGATAAGCTTTCGCCATTCGCCGTTAAGCAGCGCGTCCAATTCCACGGGCGCGTTCTTGTGCCATGGCGATATTTCCTCTAGTTCCGCCGACCGTTCGCCGGGATGAACGGCAAGCTCCGTTATCCCGTTCTTCAGGCGGCTGACGAACGCGCATAACAACCTGTCATCGATATTGCCGGCGTGAAAATGCCCCAAAAAAGCGTCGTTATACGCTATCCGATATCTTTTCGCGGCTTTCGCCGCGCCCGGCAAGAAGATCTTGAGCGCGAAATGCCTTAAAGCGCCGCCCGCTGAAAAAGAGATATTCGCGACGGAGCTTTCCTCCAGAGGTATCCGTACATAAGGTATCCCGTATTCCAAAGCGAGTTTAAGCACCCTCTCCAGGATCCAGGGAAAAACGTGTATATGCTGGTGGGAATCTATGTGTGTGACGGTAAGCCCTTCTTTCTTTATCCTTTCCAACTGGCACCTTAATTCCGTATCGATATGGGACATATCCACCCCTCCGGCGACCAGCCTCAGGATAAAACTCTTATATCCTCCGTAAAAAGTCCCGTCGGGCCTTAAAAGGCTCCGGACCATATCCTTCCCGGCACACGGGCTAAACCCGTCGGTAAGAACGAGATGCGCGCCGACTTCCGTCATTTTTAAACCGCGTAATAGCCCGGCTGCTTCGTTAAAATACTTGCCGCATGCCATCACGCTTACCCCGGTCGCCACGCGCTGGATAAAACACGTTTTCACGGCTGCGTTCACCGCGCGCGATAGGCCGGCATCGTCGATATTGATTATAAGCTTTTTAATAGGTTTTTCCCGCATGAAATCACCTTGTTTTTTGTCATATTCCAGGTTTATTCGGAAAAAGCTCGGATCTCCCGAACGCTTTGACCAGCTCCGGAACATATCTTTTTTCCCGCGTCCTGAGCTCTCAAAGCGCTTGCGTCGTATTATACCCCATACACGCTCATCCTGGGTAACAAATTCTCTTAACTAATTGTGAGCTCCGCGGCCTTATAACCCGGCGGGCGGGAACTCGGGGAACAGTGAATGGTGTCCAGGACATGGTATTCAGTCTAAAAGTTAAAAGGTCTAAAGGTCAACTTCAGACTTTTAGACTTTTGGACTTTCGACTTTTTCCGCCAAAGGCGCCTGCCCGCCTCTGGCGGGGACCAGCCTCTGGCTGGAAACAGTATGCTGTGCGCCATGCGCGAATGCGATGCCGAACTATAATCCCACGGGGATCCCAAGCCCCTAAAACCCTTTATTGACAAGTATTTCCGAAAGTGTTATACTCTCAAATATTCAAGTGACGTCCAATGGGTAAATATACCGCCGGAATAGCTTAAATTAGAACGATTTCCCTGGCATGGCAGGGGTCAACCCCTCCATTCTCTCAGGGAAAAAGGAGCGCCATCAAAATGAAGAAAAAAATTCTCTTTGTCTCTGATTTTGACAAAACACTTTCTACGGGAGACGTGGGGTACATTCTAAGCGCGAAGCTGGGGATATCCGCCGAGCAATTCGATCAGAAGATCGTAGATGTGAAACGCAAGAACATCGTACAACTCGGCGGAGAACTCGCGCATTTAATAGTGCGGGACCCTGATTATGCCGGGAAAGTGAGTAAAGACCTTCTTTACGAAGTGGGACAAGAGATCAAACTTAAAAAAGGGGTCCCTGACCTCGTAAAGATCCTGGCCGAAGGGATCGGGAATTGCCAGTTCAGCACATACATATTATCCGCGGCGCCCAAAGAATGTATCGATAAAGCGGTCGAACACATCTTACCCGTCGACAACGTTTACGGCACGACTTTTATTTACGAAAATGGCATCGTACAGGATATCGAGAGGACCAACGCCGGGCACGCGAAAGTAGCCACGCTCGACATGTTAAAGCAAAAAGAAAATGTCACCAGATACGCCATAATATATGTGGGAGACGGTTCCAGCGATGTCCATGTTATGCTGCACGTTAAGTCCTATCAGGGGTATACAATAACCGTTTCTCCGGCGCCTTATATGGGGCACATCTGCCGAAGAAGCGTAATATCCGATAACGCTCTTTCTATCCTGGTGCCCATTCTTACTGACCTTTTAAAATACGACCAAGGACAGGTCCGGAAATTCTTTGAGGACAGAAAACACGCGATCTTGGAATGGAACAGGGCCGATACGGAGTGGCTGGAGATCTCTTAACTAAAACAGCGCGCGAAGTTATCATAACGTCGATCTAAAATAGTCAAACAGTAAAAACGCAGAGGTGTCAGACATGAATACTAGCAAGTATCCCATATGCAAGCGGTATGAGGGTAACCCTATCTTGACGGGTAAGGATTTCCCCGCCGAAGCCGACATTAAAAATGTTTTTAATTCCGGCATCGTGAAACACAACGGTACTTATCTGATGGTTTGCCGGGTGGAGAATTCCGCTTTGCTTGACCGTTTCTGGATCGCGGAAAGCTCGGACGGTTATCATTTCAAACCATGGCCGAAACCGGTGGATATGCCCCATAACGATCCCGAGTTCAAGGAGTACGCCTCGAGCATGTATTATGACCCGCGCGTGACATAGATCGGGGATTCATGTTACATAGTCCATGCCGCGCACTCGGGCCACACCTGCCGGCTGAGCCTGGTAAAGACA
>CAZOMD010000067.1:0-10686 GCA_964580895.1 uncultured Planctomycetia bacterium
GCCGTATTGGGCCCCACAGGCATAAAAATAGCCCTGATCGGGAAGTATCCCCAAATAGGGCTATTTGATACTGCGACATCTGACGGCAAAATCCGCTGTCAGACGTCAATATGGCTCCTCGGGTAGGACTCGAACCTACAACCTACTGGTTACAACCTTCTTACGTTTCCGTAAGGGTAGGACTATCTCATTACCCCGTAGGGTATCGGGCGCTATTGGGGCTTATTGGTTAGAGATCCTCATCCCCTAGTCTCTGCACATTCCTGCGTACACTTCGCCTCTTTCCGCAGGCTTTGCTCACGGTTTCCATAGCATTTCTGCCGTAGGATTCCCTGAATTCACCCAATTTTTCAACCACGGTTTCCCGTGGAAGCTGCAACATTCCGGCATGGATCTCTCGATGACAATTGGAACATACTAACACGCATTTATCTGTTTCCCGGAAGACTTTCATTAACCGTCTGGTGTACCCGCTTTTCCCTATCCCGAACTTTTTCTTGTAAGCTTCAAGATGATGGAACTCCAAAGCGTCAATACATGCGTTGTAACCGCATATAAAACACCGTCCTCCTTTGTACGCAACCGCTAGTTCCTTTGTCTTTTTCCGACGTTCGCGCACTTTGTTAATAAGATACTCGCGTCTTTCCGCATACTTCCTTTTGTCAACGAACAAAATCCACACCTCCTTTCTCACAGCCAGTCGCTACTACCATTGAGCTACCGAGGAGCGTATTATCCTCTATTTTCCATTATCAAAGAACTTTATATCCGCACAATTTGCTTATCCACGTTTTGGGAGTCTTAATTATAAAAAAAACGCCCGTTATTGTCAATAGTATCCGTTTTCGACGTTTACCCTGTCTTCCCGGGCTTTTCACCGCCGCCTAATTCCTTTACAGCTTCCCTGAATTCGGGCGCGTTAAGGAACTTGGAAACCTGGTCCGTCATGTCATCCGCCGCTTTTATCACGGCTTCAAGCATCTCGAAACATTTCGAGCAATCCTTGCCGCCAAGCCCGTCTTTAACCTGGCTCACGCCTTCGCGTATAAGCCATAACTGGGTCCTGAGTTCGTGGCGCACAAAGGACAGATATTCATCCAACGTCATGTTCTTTTTCTGTTCGCTCATATCTTCCTCGGTATCTTTAATATTTCCCGACAAAACTCGATAAACTCTAAACCCTGTCTACCGGCAGGCAGGAGCCTCTGGCTGGAACTTTCCGACCTTTAGCCTTTTCGACTGTTCCTTCGTCCTACGGAACCGGCCAACTAGTTCACCGGCGAACCAGCTAACCATTAAACTATTAAATATCCCGCCCGCCGTATTTATTATACCCGTGCTCCAGGTTCTTCTTACAGGCGCGCAGCAGAAAGTCGACAGTGAAATTTTCCGAGAATTTCACGGTATCGTTCTGCGGCCTTTTTTCGAGAAGTTTCACGGCGTTCTTGTATTCCCTGGCCGCGCCGGAATACTCGCCTTTACACATGTATATATTCCCTAGGTTATAATACGCAAGCTCGATGCCCGGGTCAACATATATTACTCTACGGAACTGTTCTTCGGCCTCAGTGAGGTTCCCTACCTTGTAAGCTAATACCCCCAGGAGATAATACGCCTCCACGTAAAGATTGTCCTCTTTTATTATTTTATGGAGCTCCTCGACGGCGAGTTCGTATTTGGCCTGGTTCGACAGTATGTTCGCCTTCGCGAAATGCGCGAGCACATTATTCTCGTCCTCGGCGAGTATCCTGTCGATAAGATCCAGGGATTCTTCATATTTTTTTTCGTTGAATAGTTTCGCGGCCTTCTTGTAAAGAACGTCAAGATGGATCCCGCCCTTCTTTTTTGTTTTCTCCTCCTCCGAGACGATAGGCGCGGCTTGATACGCCTCCGCTTCAGCCTGTACCGTCTCGGTTAAGGATTCTTTGGCCCGCGCCGGAACGAAAAATCCAAAATCGTCCAGGTTTATCTCGGGGACACCCATGAACGGCTTCTCGCCGGTTTCCTTCGCGGGATGGAGCGCCTTCTTGTATATGATGGACTGCGGGAATTCCACGGGCATGAACTTGTTGTTTATGCGCCAAAGGGTTTCGGCGTGCCCTATAAAAAGATATCCGTCTTGGTCAAGACAGTTGTAAAAATTGTCCGTAATGCGCTTAGTAGTGTCGATGTCGAAATATATCGTGACGTTCCGGCAGAAGATTATGTCCAGTTTCTGCATCCTGTCGATGAAAAAGGGGTCTTTCGCGAGATTATGATATTCAAAGCTCACCATACGTTTTACTAAATCTTTCAGGATGTACTTATCGCCCTCCCGGTCGAAATATTTGTTTATGTAATAATTGGACACCCTCCGCATATCCGCTTCCACGTAAACACCTTCTTTGGCGATGGCGAGGGCCTTGCGGTTGACATCGGTCCCGAGGACGGATATATCCCAGTTCTCGGGGAACGGGAGGGTTTCAAGGAGCATCGCCGCTATAGAATACGGCTCGTTCCCCCTGGAACAACCGGCTGACCATATGCGTAAAGGCCTCCCGGGTACATACATCTTCCGTTTCACGATCTCCGGAATAACGTGGTTCTTTAAAGTCTCGAACTGCTGTTCGTTCCTGAAAAAATATGTCTCATTGATGGTGAGCCTGTCCAAGAGTTCCATAAGCTCGGAATTCCCCCTGGGGTCTTTTACCAGAAAATCATAATACTCCTCGCAGGAGGAAAGCCCTCTTTCCGAGGCCCGTTCCAGTATCGTCGCGTAGAGGGTCTGCCGCTTATTCCCGTCGAAAAGAAGCCCGCTCTTTTCGACAAGAAGCTTCTGAAAAAGATAAAACGCTTCTTTTGATAAAGGTATGAGTTCTTCCATAGCTATCCGGATTAATCTGGTTTATTGCTCTTTGGCACAGTGGTATGGGCGATCTGCTCGGTCTCTTCTTTGGAAATGATCTTTTTAATATCCACCATGACTATCACTCTGTCCCCGAGCCTCGCTATGCCGGAAACATAATCCCCGATGAACTGCTGTGAGGCCGCGCCATGCGAACGGCTTATATTGGCGTTCGGGACCGGCAAGACCTCGCTGACATTGTCGACTATGAGACCGATGACGATCTTTTCCATCCTGCAGACAATTATCCTCTCGTGGGATTTTTTGATTTCGGAAGGGATATTGAACTTTTTCCTCAGATCGAAAACCACTATTATACGACCCCTGAGGTTTATCACTCCCTCGACAAACTCCGGGGCGTTGGGAATGGGGTGTATCTCCTGGGGCATAAGGATCTCTCGGACATACCTTATATCCATGCCCATCTCTTTCCCCTTGATCCCGAAAACAAGTATTTGCTGTTCGTCGGCCATATCGTCCCTCTTGGATGGTCCCTGCCGCCTACGCGGCGCCTGTTATCCCTAAGATCGGTGAAACCACGCGTTATTCAAGCAGTCTCGCTATTTCGAGAGCTATCTTATTTATCGGAAGTATTTTCTGGGCGGCGTTCATATCGATGGCCACCTTCGGCATGCCGAATACCACCGAGGTCTCCTCATCCTGCGCGATGGTCTTCCCGCCCGCGTCCTTTATCGCGGCTATACCGGTCGCGCCGTCGCGTCCCATCCCGGTAAGGATAACCCCTATAGCCTTATCTTTGTATTCCTTAGCTATCGATTCGAGAAGAACATCCCCGGAAGGCCTATGCCCGTTAAGCGGCGGATCATCCGTAAGCTGGATCACCCCGCCCTTGGTAACCCTCATCTGCATATCACAAGGGGCGATATACACAATCCCGGGTTTTATTTCCTCCGAATCGGCCGCGACCTTTATCTCTATCCGGCACTCCTCGTTCAGCCATTCGACGAGACCCTCGACAAAACCGCTCGTTATGTGCTGGACGATAAGTATACTGCACGGAAGATTTTTCGGGAATTTTTTTAGGACCTTAAGGAGCGCCGGAGGCCCACCGGTCGAAGCGACCACACCAACGACCCTGCCGGCGGTAGGACGTTTTACTTTTTCGACGGATATCGGAGCCTCCTGCACGACAGGAGCTTCCTCTTCTATCTCCAAGGGTACCGCCGTATCGACCGGCATTCTCCCCTCGGGCTTTGTCCTTTCCAGCTTAGCAAGGGGATGATGTATCACCTTGATCTTGCTCAAAAATTTTATTTTGTCTATCAGCATCTTGGCTGACTCACCGTCGCCTAAAAGCTCTATATCGCCTTTATTGACGACATCAAGCGCGCCGTAGGAAATGGCCTTGAACACCTTATCCATCTCGACTTTGAATATCGAGGTAGAAACGATAAGTATCGGCGTCGGGCTGTACGCCATTATCTGTTTAGTCGCCTCAAAACCGTCCATTATCGGCATATGTATATCCATCGTGATAATATCGGGTTTGAGCTGCGGCACTACCTCGACCGCCTCTTTTCCGTTATGCGCCACCCCGACTATGATTATGTTCGGGTCCGAATTAAGGGTTTCCGTCAAGAGTTTACACATGACCGGGGAATCTTCGACAATAAGCACCCTGATGATGTTGCCGCTGCCTGGATTTTTCATACTCTCCTTTTCTCTCTCCGATAGAGCCCAGTTTTAAGCGAAAACTTGAATATAAGACCGCACCCCGACCAGTCTACCCCCGCGGCGCCTATCCTATGAGCCGCTCGATGGTGTCTAAGAGGTTCCCCTGGTCGAACGCCGTTTTTACGATATACGCGGCCGCTCCCACTTCGATGCCGAGCCTTTTATCCGACTCTTTTTCGAGCGCCGTCATGATCACTACCGGGATATCCTTATAATCCTCGTTCTTATTGAGCGTCCTGCAGAACTCAAAACCGTCCATCCTCGGCATCTGGACGTCCGACACGATAAGATCATATTTGTTCTTCGCGACCTTGTCCAGGGCGTCCAGCCCGTCAACCGCCGTATCGACAAGATAACCATGGCTCTCAAGGATATTCTTCTCGAGCTCTCGCGTCGAAAGAGAGTCTTCCACCACAAGGAGTTTTCTCTGCCGCTTATCCTCATGCGGAAGCCTTCTCTTCCCGGTAACGGCCGGATGGCTCATCGCGCTGTATTCGATAAGGTCTTTCGCGTCCAGGATCACCACGACCGCGCCGGTACCCAAAATGGTGGCCCCGCTCACGTTCTTTACTTTCCCGAGATGTTCGCCGAGGTTCTTAATAAATATCTCGTCCTCCCCGATAATGTCATCGACGATAAAACCCACTCTTTTCTCGAGGGAAGAGGATATGATGACGTATACGCTGTCTTCTTCGGGTTTAGCCGCGGGTGTCGATTTTTTCTTCTCCCCCGACGACGGCAACTGTATTATATCGTTCATTTTGACTATAGGGATGTTATGCCCTCTAATATGCGCGGCCATACGGTTTTTAAGCGTGGCGATATCCGAACGTTTTACTTTTATGCACTCCTCGACGGACGTCATGGGAAGGGCGAACACTACTCCCTCTATCTCGAAAAGTAATACCTGTATGATCGCGATAGTAAGCGGCAATACGAGCGTGAATACCGTGCCTTTGCCCTTCACCGTGTCGAGGGTAACCTGTCCTTTTAACGCCTCGATATCGCGCCTTGCCGCGTCCAGCCCTATACCCCTCCCCGAAACATCGGTAATAATGGGGCTGGTCGAATACCCGTTCATGAATATCAGGTTGATAAGAGCTCTTTCGGACATCGTATTCAGCTCTTCCTGCGAAATAAGGTTCTTCTTAAGCGCGTTCAATCTTATACCGTCCGGGTCGATCCCACGCCCGTCATCTTCCACCGTTATCTTGACGTTCCCGGCTTCATGGAAGGCGTTTATCTTCACGGTGCCCTGGCGGGGTTTCCCGATAGCCATCCTGTCATCGGGGCTTTCCACCCCATGCGATATGCTGTTACGCAGTATATGCATGAGCGGGGCTTTCACGCCTTCCAGCACTTTTTTATCGAGTTCGGTCTCCCCTCCGTTTATCTCCAGTTTGACATCCTTCTCCTCCTGGGAAGCTATATCCCTGATCATGCGGGGGAACCCCTCAAATATCGTCGAAATAGGAAGCATCCGTATCTCTTTCATCCGCGACTGGAGCTCGTCTATGACAGGGTCAAGGTGGAACGCTTCCGTCGAGATAGTATCGTACAATACCTGAAGGCTGTCTTTTATCCTTTCCACGTTCACGTTGCACTGCCCCAAAAGTTTAGATATTTCCATCTCAAGGAACGGATGTTTTCGTTTTATAACCTCCGTAAGAACGGCGACGTCCTTCTGCGATTCTTTAGCCATCCTGGAAAGGCGTTTCGCCTGGCCGATCTTCTCCGAAGATTCCATCTTGTTTATGACCATTTCACCGACCAGGTTAAGCAGTTTATTGACCCTGCTCAACGGCACGCGGATATATTCCTCGACGTGTTTCCCGCCTAACGTTTTCACGCCTTTTACAAGGACCGTCTCCCTGGTTATTATTTCTTCTTTCTCGGGCGGCACGACATGGGGTACTTCTTTTTTTTCGGGGGCCGCCGCGCTTTCTTCTTTATTCTCTACCTTCGCGGCCCGCGGTTCTTCCTGGGCCGCCTTTGGAGCCTTCCTTTTCCCGCCAACGCCTTTACGATGGTTTTCCAGCTCCTCGCAGATCTCTTCTATCTCATCCTTAAACGACGCCGTCAACCCGTCCGCTTCAAGCACCTTTCGGATAAGGTCCACACCTCTAAATATACAGTCGGCCACCGGACGGCTAAAGGTTATCTCTTTGGTGGTTATCCCGCCGAATATGTCCTCGATCTTGTGCGCTATTTCCTGTATGTCGTAGAACTCAAAAACCCGGGCCGAACCCTTGATAGTATGGGCCATCCTGTTAAGTTCCTTGATGATCTCAAGGTTGTGCGGCGCCTTCTCAAGCTCGACAAGACCTTTATCGAGATTGGTCAGGTTATCCTCAGTCTCGGCCTTAAAAATACCGATGAAATCCTTTTTGTCAGGCATCCCTTAATCCTTCGTCTCCGCTCTTCCCCCGCCGGCGGCATAATCCTCATCACCCAACACGAACTCGCTTATAGACGCCTTGAGTTCCTGCGAAAGCTTGTTAAGCTGTGTCGCGGAAGTCGCCGCGTGTTTTGTCGAAGCCACAAATTCTTTCGTGACGACATCGATATTCTGCATGGCCTGCACGACCTGTTCGGAGGCGCTCTTTTGCTGCTGAGTAGCGGTCGATATCTCTTTAGCCGCCTTTGTCGTTTCCTTGACCATTTCAAGCCCTTTAGCCACCCATTTCGTGGAGTCTTCTATCCCCATGATCGTGGAGTTAGTCTCGGCCTGTATAGCGTTTATAAGCTGCCTTATTTCCTCGGTCGACTCGGAGGATCGTTCCTCTAGTTTTCTTACTTCAGAGGCAACGACCGCGAACCCCCTTCCGGCTTCACCGGCCCGGGCCGCCTCGATAGCGGCGTTTAAAGCGAGTAAGTTCGTCTGTTCCGCGATATCATCTATAAGCTTGGTGATATTACCGATGGACTGGGATTTCTCTCCCAGCGAAAGCAATTTTTTAGCCGTCCTGTCGACCTTGATATTTATCTCCTGCATGCCCTGGAGGGTCCTCTCAGCCGTTTCCGCGACGCTTTCGGCGTTCTCGGCTATACTGGAAGCCGTCGTGGCGAGCTCCTCGACCGTGGACGACACTTCGCTCACCGCCGAGGACTGTTCCGCCGCGCCAGCGACCTGTTCCTCAGTAGTCGAGCGTATCCTTGTCACGGACCCCGAGATCTGGGTACTCGCGTCCCTTATCTGGGTTATGATGCCCCTGAGACTATCGATAAGCTTATTAAAGGCCTCCGCGAGCCTGCCGACTTCATCGCGTTTATGTACCTCGAATTTCTGCGTCAGGTTCCCGGCTTTGCCGGCTATAGCCTCGGCCGCGATGATGAGCCTCTGGAGCTCATCTTTCAGCTGTTCCTTTTCCCTCGCCGTCGCGCCTATCTCCATCTTACGCTCGGTAATCACGTCATGGAGAGCCTCTATGGCCGAATTGAACCCTTTTCCGAATTCCCCGAATTCATCGTGGCCCCGCATATCCAGTTCGACCTCGTAATTACCGAGACTAAGTGCCTTGGAAACGGCTACAATGTCTTCCAACGGCTGTAATATCTTTTTCACGGCCTTCCCAAAAGCTATTATTACGACCACGCCTATGATAAAAGACATTCCCAACTCAAGCCCTGGAGATAGATCACCGTTCGCCAACACATGAGTCACAAGTATTCCGAGGACAATACCCATTAACGCCAAAAGGGTTACTTTGTCCTTCACTCTGATCATTTCCGACCCCCTTTTTAGTAGGTAGCTATATCTTTTACCGGATAACGCGGATCACAGTTCAAGCGAAACGCTCTCCCAAACTGTTTTATTTGTTCGCACGGCAAACCCGGATCGCCGCCGATCCATAGTACGGACCACGCCGCAATCATCCTTTTAATTTTATATCCTTGCCCGTACCATATTGTTTGTATACTTTGCATATCCTGCAGATAGTCACATCCATCCCTGATTCGCCCTTACATATGGTGCCGGATATTTCCCAGCAGGGCAGTGACTGGTTCTTATACGCCGCGCAATCGGGCGCGCCGCCGGACTTACCTTCACATTTCCTTATTTCCCAGCATGCCGTTTTTCCGGTCCAAAATTCTTTGCCTTTTTCAAGCGCCATCGTAACACCTCCTGATTGTTATACGTTCGATCTGACCCTTCCGACCTGAAGTATCTTTTCGACATTTAAAACACCTATAAGCTTATTATCGATACGGCATTCACCGCTAAAACATTCGGCGATATCTGACGATATCGTTGTAAGAGTAGGATCTATCGCTTTTAATGGGACCTCTATCACATCCGAAGTCTCGTCGACCAGAAGACCGGTCTCCAAGAAGCCAGCTTCGACCACTACAAGACGCGACTTTTCCGTAATAGGGCTTGGTTCCAGTCCGAATATTTTTTTTATGTCCGTGACCGAAAGTATATTCCCACGCAGGTTCATTATTCCCACGACGCTTTCCGGGCTTGACGGCAAAAAAGTTATGCTCTTTACCTTCACGACGCTTTTGACGTTAGTTATCTCTACCCCGTACCATTCATCGGCGATACGGAAGACTACAAGCTGTAACGTAGGCTCTTTCGCGGCTTCATGCTCATCGCATTCATCCTCATACAGTATCAGCTCTTCCTTATTGTATTTGTCCGGCGCGGCCGCGCCATCGTGAGCCTTTTCCTTCACAGTTTTTTTGATAAATCCTTTCACCCTGGATATAAGCTCGTCGCCTTTGAGCTGGGTGCTTATAAACCCATCGGCGCTGCTATTAGTGGCTATCTCCTTTACCTCGTTTTCATCCTTAGCCGAAATAAAAACGACCGGCATTTCACTGGTTTTGTTATCGCTCTTTAGGGCCCGGCACACTTCGGACCCGTTCATCCCGGGCAGGGTATAGTCCAAAAGTATAAGCTTATACCCTCCCCGGCCGGCCTTCTCCAACCCGTCCTCTCCGGAAGAGCTCAGGTCGACCGAAAACCCCGAGGCCTCCAATCTGGACTTGAGCATCACGTTTATCGCCGCGCTGTCATTTATTATCAAGACCTTGTCCATTTTACGTCTTTCTGCCCACGAGATCAGTCCCGGCCAAAAGGGATTTGAGCTCCTGTGAGAGCCTGTTAAGCTGATTCGCCGAAGAAGCCGCGTGTTTTGTCGACACGACGAATTCTTTCGTCACGATATCTATATTCTGCATGGCCTGCACGACCTGTTCGGAAGCGCTCTTCTGCTGCTGTGTCGCCGCCGATATCTCCTTGGCGGCGGAAGCGGTCTCTTCCATCATCTTTAGGCCCCTGGTCACCCATTTAGTGGAATCTTCTATCCCCATGATAGTGGTATTTGTCTCCGATTGAATGGCGTCTATCAACTTGCGTATGTCGTGCGTGGATTCGGAGGATTTTTCAGCAAGCTTCCGAACTTCCGTCGCGACGACCGCGAACCCTCGCCCTGCTTCACCGGCCCGGGCCGCCTCTATAGCGGCGTTAAGGGCCAATAGATTCGTCTGGGCCGATATATCGTCAATAATAGTCGCGATATTGCCTATGGCCTGCGATTTTTCCCCCAGGGACAGTAACCGTTCAGCCATCTGCGTAACGCGTTTATCCGTTTCCTGTATCCCTATAAGCGTCTTTTGCGCCGTTTCGGAGACATTCCGGGAATGATCGGCGATATTGGAAGCGGTGGAGGCAAGTTCCTCGATCGTCGACGAGACCTGGCTGACCGCGGAAGACTGTTCCGCCGCGCCGGCTACTTGTTCCTCGGCGGCGGTACGGATACGCGCCACGGATTCATTTATCTGCGAGACCGCTTCATGCACGTGCGAGATAAGGCTGCCAAGGTCGCTGAAAAGTTTATTGAAAGACTGGCTTAATTCCCCTATTTCATCCCTGGTCTTGATGTCAAGCTCAAGTGTGTAGTTCCCGAGGCCCAGGGCCTTTGACACAAGAAGCATCTGTTGTAGCGGCCCTAACACTCTTCTCAAGGAGAACGAAGACACGAGCAGACCTGATACGGCGACCAGAAAGATCCCCCCCAGTTTTATACCTTTGGGTAATCCGCTCACAACCAGAAGAGAAGAAGATGCCGCCACGGGAAGAATAAGTATTAGGAAGAAGA
>CAZOMD010000068.1:0-6503 GCA_964580895.1 uncultured Planctomycetia bacterium
GACGCGAAAATAGTTCAAAAGGTTCGAACTCAGATGGAATGGGTCTTTGAAAATAAACGCCGCCAAGAGACCTACCAGAAAAGCAACATCTATCAATGTCCACGGACACGGAGATGAGGCCCTCGAATAATAAAGGAAATGATGCACCTCGCCCCACAACCATCGAAAGGCCTTACCCGCGGCGCCTGTATCAGGGGCTTCTTTATCCCTTATGGGTTTTCTGCAATACCGGCATCTTACGGCTGTCTTTGGCAATTCATGAGGGCAATGCGGACATTTCATCTTTTAAAAAATTTTACGCCGATAACCTCAACCTCCGGCTCTCCCGGCATGGCCTGCGGCGAAACCCGGGAAAAGATCAAAAGGCGGTTGGAAAACGCCTAATACAATAGCCCCACAACGATAAGCGCTGCGCCGGCCACACAAAAAAATAGCGCCGCCAGATTTCTGTTCTTAATAAACTGTTCGGATGTAAGCAATATCTTGGTCCCTATGCCGTCGATCTTTTTGATAAGCCCGGGATTAACGATAAAAAATAACCCCAACAAGAAACTTATAACACCTATGACAGTAAAACACCACATATCATTCCTCCCCTTCCTGAGGCTTCAACCCGCCAAGCCACAGAACATATTCGCGTTCCCCGTCTTTTACCGTAACGCTTTCGGATTCTATCTTGATGATCTCCTTACCCTCGATCTTCCCACCCACACCCAAGATCATGTCGTTGATAATAGCCATAGGCTTCTCACCTACCCATGTTATCCCGGAAACGTTAAGCTCGCTGGAGACAGACCCTTTACCCTCTCTTTGCCTGATATCAGGTTTGGCAAAAGGGTCTTTACGGCCGACCCCCTCGGGCAAATTCTGAGGCTCTGCCGGCATTCTCCCCTTTGCCATGACCATACCCGGGCCTTCCTGAACAGACGGTTTGTCTTCCGCCGCGAAGCTTCCTTTAACGGTTTTTTTGCTCCGCACACCGCCGGACATGGTGTTTGAAATAAGTATCGAGATAAGCACCAATATGGCCCCTGCCAGCATTAGGAGCTTCTTAAGTTCCTTATTTTTTATAATATCGTCTATTTTCATCTATGGCCCATTCCTTATTCCACGACCAGCATCGTCACGGTGAATGACGCCTCCAGGCTGCCCGGAACATCTTTGATAGCGTCGATCCTCACGCGGCTTATCTCGAGAAATACTGAATCTTCCTCCAGTACCCCGATAAACCCGATTATATTCTCATAACTTCCCTCTATGGTCACATTAAGCCGGTTTTTTTCAACGCCGGCGATTATCTCCTTTACTTTTTCCTCGACCGGGCTTAATGTCTTAAGTTTAACCCCGGCCTCCAGTGCCTTGCCCCCCAGCCCTTTAAGAAACGTGTTAACATTCCCGCGGGAGATGAACTTTTTTTCCACAGCCGTCATTTTTTTGCGCCACAAACGGTTTGTATCCCGCATCGTCCCCATCTCCGCGCTCTTATCACGGCGCGCGCCAATAAGCGCCTGAAAGGCCTTATACTGCCTCTCGGCTGACAAAAAATAGCTTATTTGCGGCGCCAGGAATATAAAATAGAAAAATATCGCGGCCACAAAACTTACAGCGAAGATTATCTTCTTGTCATCATCTATACGTATCATTTTTCAGCCGTTCCCTTTTCCGGCGTAAAATTTATGGTAAATAAAAATACCGTGCTAGCCTCCTCTTCGGCTTCTTTGATGGAAGCGAGTTTTGGATCACGGAAATCCCATGACGATCCCAGAAGATTGAGATACTGATAGACTGATTCCGGCGAAAAAGCTTTTCCGATAAGAACAACGTCCCCCTCCTGCCCCTCCGCCGTGGTAATACGGGTAAGCCATAGATCGGATGGGATGCTGTTACCTATATACTTAAGCATCGCTGCCCATCGCATGGTTTCGACCTTCTTCAGATATTCTTTCCGCCTATTAAGCATATTCAGGATATCGATTCTTTCCTTATTAAGTTCCTCGACTTCCCCGAGAACGTCGGGCGCGAGAGTTATTTCTTCCTTCAGCCTTTCGATATTATTCCGGATCGACCCCGTTACCGCCGACATCGCGAGGACAATACCGAAAAAAAGCGTCAGGATCCCCGACACAGAGGCAAAAAGCGTTATCGCCAGTTTTTCGTTCCTCATCCTTTTGGTCTTTTCGGGCGGCAATAAGTTTATATCAAATGGATTCCTCGTTAAGCCGCATCGCATCGCAGCGCCTATGACAGCGCTACGGGAAAGGTTATCCTCCGTCACTACCATCCCGAGAGGCGCGCCCTGCTCGACGACAGTGAATGTCCTCGAAAGTTCAAGGTTCAGGTTCTTCGCTATGGCGTCGTCACCGGATATCACGACCTTTTTAACTGGAACTTCCGGGAACTCCTCTTCCCAATAGCCCCGCGTAAAATCGATTTCTTTGCTCATTTCCCCTATATTGGCCGCGGATATATCCCGCGAATAGAACGGAACACCGTCTTTAATAACGTTTATCTGTATCCCGGCCGGCCCTATAAGCGTATGTATAACGGCCCCTTCCTGGTCCGGCCGGATATTCCCGGCGCTTAAAGCCCTAAGAACGGCCAGACAGGGCACATCGACATACCGCACGTTAAACCCTGCCTTATCTACCGCGCTTACCGCGGCGTTCACGATATCCTTCCTAAGCGCAGAAAGGAATATTTTCCCGTCGCTGCCGGGAAAATGATCAAAGACCGGCTGTTCTCCGGAAAGCATCAGTTTGTCGACCTCTCCCCTAAGAACCGACGTGATCTGGCTCTGCGACATCGCCGGAAGCTTGATCTCCCTGAAGATATAGTTCGCGCCAAGAACACATACGGCTGAGTCTTTTGGGGTAATGGCATTCTTCGAGCAAAGGTCCTTTAAGAACGCGGTAAACCCTTTTTCGTCTTTTATGAGCCCGTCATGGACAAACCCGCCGGGGAGATTTTCAGCTAAGGACGTGATAAGACGCGGCTCTCCCCCGACAGATTTTAATCGGACGAGATAAAGTCTCTCATCCCCTATCGCTATCCCCGTAAATATTCCCTTAGTGTTTGCCATAATGCTTCCGTTATAGCTCTTCCCAGCTGCTTATCCTGACGGACGAACCGCTCTGGCCTATCACGGCTCCCAGGCTGCGCGAAAAATCACCGGCAGTCCCGGTGCTCGTCACCGTCTTAGGCAACGCCCCCGAGGGTATCCCGACCTTGTAGCCACCCAAACTAAGCGTGTCCGAATCGTAATCGCTCGGGTCGTCGGGATACACGCTGCCGTCACTGTCCGAATCGGTATTGTAAGAATTATCCGCTTTCAGTCTATATACCGCGTCCTGTACCCCGGCATCCGATAAAAATGACACAAGGATGTCTTTTATATGGTTCGTGGCGATCTGCTGGTCTATTGTCACCGTATCGATAAACATCACGACTACCAGTGAAACAAAGACAAGGCTAAAGAGCGCCAGTATCAGTGCTATCCCTTTTTTATTCTTCATGTTACCGTGTTAGCGCTTCCCGGGGTATATGTACCAGTGACTTCGCTTGATTCCCAATTACTCTGCTCACTCGGTAAGGTTTCTGGATCTATCCTTTCGATAGTTTGGTCGGCGGCCGCCCAATCCCCGAAAACCACCTCATCCACGGTATTTCCATCGGGATCCGAAATAGTTATGGTATCGCCGCTATTACCCAATTGGTTCCCTATCTGATTGTCGTCGACCTCGAGGTTTATAGCTCCCGCGGCCACGCTGTAATAAGTATAAACGGTGGTATCGTTGGCCGTTATTATCGCGTACCCGCCCGCGGGTACGACCATCGTGGTCTCGCCGGGGTACATTTCAAGATCATCCGTATTGCTGGAGTCGCTTAATTGCCAGTTGGTCATATCGACACTATCGGCGCCGTAATTATAAAGTTCCACCCATTCGCGCCTTCTTTCATTGGCCCCCGTCCCGGGAGGATCATAATTGATCTCATTTATCGCGAGCGTGTACGCCGGCAGGGGGTCCTCTCTCACCACCGCGCGGGAGGTCATTGTCACAGAACCCGTCTTCCCCTCTGCGTCAGATATAGTTAACGCTATTTTGGCGGAATACACATCGGCCGCCGCGGTAGTCGTATCGCCTTCCCTATCGTAATAAGTAAAGGTAAGGGCGCTCACCGGGCTTGCCAGTTCGTCCCCGTTACGCTCAAGGATATTGCCATCAAGTTTGAACTCTACGCTATTCCCGTTCCCGTCCAAAAAATCCACCTCGTCCGAAAGAACAGTGCTGAATTCAACCGAGGTCTTCATTTCCCTGACCATTTTATCCATAGCTATCCGCGCGATCTGAAAAAGTTCCAATCTTCTATCCCTCGCTTCCCATCCAAGCACACTGGTCCTAAAAAGCGGCGCTACAGCGCCCACTATCACCGACAATATAGCTATAACAAGTATGGCCTCGAGCAAAGTAAAACCGGCGGTCCTGTATAACTTTTTTTTAGAGTTTCTCACCCGCGTTCCTCAGTCCTATGTTGGTTCACTGGTTAACCGGCTAGCCAGTTTGCCAGTTAAACAGTTTAAATCCGAATATCGAAGAACGAAATCCCTGCCTAACGGCAGGCGAAACAAATCCAAAATCCTAAGGTTCCAAGGCCCTAAACTGACAGTTATTTAGTCATTCGGGTTTTGGGTCATTTGGACATTATTTCGAAATTCGGATTTTACTCTCACCACCTTCGTCCTATGTCCCAGCTCCCCTCGCGAACGGATAGCAAACGTCCAACATTCCGCGGAACTTCCCATCTCCTATCTGACTTCTGCCATCTGGCCTCTAACTTCTTGCTTCTATCTCCAAACTCCCGAATCCCAATTCCAAACCACAAACTACAAATCTCAAACTACATCCTTCATCTCACATCCTACGACTCTTTACTTTTTGCCTGTCCCTTCGTCCCACGGAACCGGCGAACTGGCTAACCGGCCAACCGGCTAACCAACTATCTCTCCGCTATCTTAGTATCAAGCCTTACGGCTTCTTCGGAGGCATCCTGCGCGCCGTCTCCGTCTTCATCAAACCATACGGTCACGCTTATCTCCTTGATAGAAGAACCCATGTCATCGGTGACCGCGTAGCAATAGTCCGCGTCATAACTAAAATTCCCGGTTTCAGTATATCCACCGGATTTATTAAACCCATACGAAGTGTTATCTCCGAGTATCCGGCTCCGTACTTCATCGATCTTATCCTGCGCCAGAAAAACAGCTTTGGTATTCCTTTCCACCAAGCGCAAAGACTTAAGCCCCTCGGGAAGGGTCTTCACTACGGGCG
The DNA here is from genome assembly GCA_964580895.1 of uncultured Planctomycetia bacterium. Classification (GTDB taxonomy): domain Bacteria; phylum Omnitrophota; class Gorgyraeia; order Tantalellales; family Tantalellaceae; genus CAZOMD01. Next base: position 5,328 of record CAZOMD010000068.1, read on the forward strand.
CCAGACCTATGGCTATTATCATAACCGCCGCGAGTATTTCAATGAGAGTGAAACCCTTGGTGTTCATAGTTAGTTCAATGGTTTAATAGTTAAAAAACATAGCGCGTAGTTGCGACACAGTCTCATAGCATACAGGTTAAAACTCAAAAGTAAAAATGGAAAAGCAAAAACTACAAGTAAAAATTCAAATCTATTTTTTCCGCCTTTTAAATTTTGCCTTTTAGTTTTACCTTTTTACTTTTGCCTTTTTACTTTATCTCCTATCCTTCTAACTACGTCCTACATCCAACGTCCTACGGAACGACCAACTAACTGGCCAACCCTGCCTACCGGCAGGCAGGCGGCAAATTGGTTAACTGATTAATACGCCTCCAATTTCACATGCCCGGTAGCCCTTGTAACTACCGCCCGGTATTTTACTACGTCTATCTCATAATTGAACGTCCTGCTGTTAGACGCCGCGCCGGTGGGCTCGAACGTACAGCTCCCGTCACCGCTTGAGGATATCTCGTCAGCGATACTTTTGGTCTCGCTGACCTTGTCCCACCCCGATCCAGACTGCCTATACAGCGCGTACGCGTTATAGTCCGAGCTACCGCCAGTTTTTGAGCATTCGAGTTTATGGTCATCGCCTGTCGTGACGGCCAGCCTCCGGGCGAGCCTTAGATCGGCCGCCACCTTATGTGCCGTAAGGTAGACCGTATATTTGCCGTATAGTCCCGTTTTTGTCAGGCGCGGGATCACTACCGCGGCGAGTATCGCGAGTACCGCCAAAACGAACAGGACCTCCACAAGCGTATACCCCGCGCGAAAAAAGGAACACCTTCCTTTTTTATCCCAGGCTGAAAACCATCTCACAAATATCTTAGCCACTATATCCACCCTGCCGCGTGTGACGCGTTAAGCATGCGTGTGGTCATCGTCGTTTGTCCGGTGAGTCGTGCCGTCGAGCGTATACGAAGACCCTGAAACGGGACACGCCGGGATGCCATCCGGAAAGTAATCGTTATCCGCGCCGATATCGCTCAAATTGTTCGCCGGCCAGCCGCCTTCGTTAAAATAATATCTTTCCACCTGGCTGTTTATGTTCGCGACGTTGGCGTCACAAGCCGATTCTTTTGCCGTAGTAACTGTAGTGGTCAAGCGAGGTATCACCACCGCGGCCAGGATAGCGAT